>NZ_AKIF01000325.1 GCF_000269905.1 Alkalibacillus haloalkaliphilus C5 | reverse complement strand
CATAAAATACACAACTATGTCTTTTAGAAGGAAGAAAGTATATGTATCAACACCATTTTCATGATCATCAACTTAAGAGTAAGTACTTACAAGACCAGTCCAACCCTGTACATCAAGACTTAAAAGAAGCAATTGACCGTGAATATGAAACAATCTGTTTTTACAACGAATTAGCTCTTTTATCGACGGACATCGAGATTCAAG
>NZ_AKIF01000324.1 GCF_000269905.1 Alkalibacillus haloalkaliphilus C5 | reverse complement strand
GATTGTTGAACAATGGCAAGATGATTTAGATGAGTTTAAAGAGCTGCGTGATGAGTATTTGATCTATTAATCTAGTGCTTACTAATAATGGGAATTCGGCGTTCGCCGGATTCCCTTTTGATTTCGTCGGAAAAATTTAATTTTCGCCGGATTATTTGGAAAATCGCCGGAATATCGAGATTTTCGCCGGAATATTAAAGATTTC
>NZ_AKIF01000323.1 GCF_000269905.1 Alkalibacillus haloalkaliphilus C5 | reverse complement strand
GATGAAGTGCAGTGAAAACACGAACGTTGATGTTTCAACTTAATTGAGCAGTACTTAGCGGAATCAAAATGCGTGGACTCCTGGTCGGCTAAAAGCGGTCACGTCCTGTGACCAACGCCGACATTAGACCGTCCAGGTCGTCACGGGAACAGCACGAGTCTCGATACCCCGCAGGCCACGTTCTTTGGGCCGAGTGATGCACCTACGTCTT
>NZ_AKIF01000322.1 GCF_000269905.1 Alkalibacillus haloalkaliphilus C5 | reverse complement strand
CTTGTTACGTGATTAATGAATTTGATAGTCATTATGAACTTTTACTTATGAAGAATTTCAATAACGAAAGCATTAGAAAGAGAGTATTAGAAGAAAATGACATAAAATACGCACTGTTAGCTCACAATATAGGTGAGTGAAAGGGTGTGTTTTTTTATGAGAGTCTTTTTTTACACTTTGATGGCATTAGTTATTTTGACTATTGTTCAAATTCAT
>NZ_AKIF01000321.1 GCF_000269905.1 Alkalibacillus haloalkaliphilus C5 | reverse complement strand
TAGATTGTCGTAATACCTTCATCTCGGCCACTTTTGCCATGGCCAAACTGTCTTCAATAGTCGCTGCTCCATCATCGACATTCGGTAAAATATGACTATGAATGTCAATCATTAACGTATCCCCCTACAATTAAGAACTCATAGTCCATTCTAATATAGTCAAAATAATTTGCAAGACATAAAAAATCTCATAGCGCACAAAAGGCACGACTATGAGATCT
>NZ_AKIF01000320.1 GCF_000269905.1 Alkalibacillus haloalkaliphilus C5 | reverse complement strand
CCGGCGCCTATTCTGTAATAAATTCCTGCATTCGGTAATAACACCCACTTATTCGGTAATTATCCACACCCTATTCGGTAGACCCCAAACCCTTCAACACCCCACCTTGCAAAAGTGTATAAAAGACACGTTAAAAAGTTCATACACTTTGTATATTATCAAACAGCCTCTTTCCGCAATATAATAGCAGTAACAAATATTTAAAAATTCAGTCATTTAAGAGAAG
>NZ_AKIF01000319.1 GCF_000269905.1 Alkalibacillus haloalkaliphilus C5 | reverse complement strand
GGGCCATTTTTTATTAAAGTACTATCAAAATGATTATTATTTTGGGGCTTTATGGCAGTGAGTTTCCTTAAATTCACTGCCATAAACGCAAATCCTAATTCGTTTTCCACTTTCGCTTTGCCCCTTACGGACAAACGAGTGAAACGCAAATTAGCCTTCAGAAATCCAAAAACTGGTTCAACGTCAACCTTACGTTGACCATAAATTTCGCCAGTTTTTTCTTCCGAAAGCTTCTCTCGTGT
>NZ_AKIF01000318.1 GCF_000269905.1 Alkalibacillus haloalkaliphilus C5 | reverse complement strand
AAGCACACACGGTGCAATGAATATGTAAAATGACCCATAGGGGATTCGAACCCCTGTTACCGCCGTGAAAGGGCGGTGTCTTAACCACTTGACCAATGGGCCGTATAACAACTCTCCACAAAGCTTCCTACCGGGCTTGAACCGGTGACCTCATCCTTACCATGGATGCGCTCTACCGACTGAGCTAAGGAAGCATATGGCTCCAGCGGCAGGATTCGAACCTGCGACCAATTGGTTAACAGCCAACTGCTC
>NZ_AKIF01000317.1 GCF_000269905.1 Alkalibacillus haloalkaliphilus C5 | reverse complement strand
TTCAGGTGCGGCTACGATGGATGACATGGGTGATATGGAAGTCGATGCGCCCAATGTTCCGGCAGTAGGCGGCTTTGCAGAAGGGGAAGAAATCGCCTTTATTCACCCGGAAGTATCTGATCAGGAAGTGGGGGAAATGCTTACTGAAATGATGGATTCCCCGGTACCGATTGTTCCTTCCCTTGCTGAGGTTCCGGAAGAAAGTCTGGCCAATGTGTATGTGTTTACCAACGGCATTGAAGGTGTTGGTCCATTTG
>NZ_AKIF01000316.1 GCF_000269905.1 Alkalibacillus haloalkaliphilus C5 | reverse complement strand
TGGGCTGTTGGACGAGCATTGTACCGTGATGTGACGACATGGAGTAAGACAGAGGGTGCTAGTACGATTACACAACAGCTTGTTAAAAATACAGCGTTAACAAATGATCAAACGTGGATGCGTAAGACGAAGGAAGTAATGGGCGCAATCTATTTAGAAAGACAGCGCTCAAAGGATGAGATTCTCGAGTATTATTTAAATGAAATTTATTTTGGAAATGGAATATATGGTGTTGAAGAAGCGGCACAAACATTCTTT
>NZ_AKIF01000315.1 GCF_000269905.1 Alkalibacillus haloalkaliphilus C5 | reverse complement strand
GTGATGACAGTGCTATTTTGTTTAGTTTTGAAGGGTTGAAGCTCAACCATAATAAAATGGGCCTGTAGCTCAGCTGGTTAGAGCGCACGCCTGATAAGCGTGAGGTCGGTGGTTCAAGTCCACTCAGGCCCACCATTTTATTTATTAGGGGCCTTAGCTCAGATGGGAGAGCGCCTGCTTTGCACGCAGGAGGTCAGCGGTTCGATCCCGCTAGGCTCCACCAGAATTGAAGAAATTCTATTATGTTAAATGATAGAAAACA
>NZ_AKIF01000314.1 GCF_000269905.1 Alkalibacillus haloalkaliphilus C5 | reverse complement strand
GGTAAAGAAGATTAAAAATGAGCCTTACTTTAAAGTAGGGCTCATTTTTTATTGCATAAATTTTTTTCATTATATCGGTCTACTATAATTTGAGAAGGTTCTCTGTCACGATGTTTTCTTCTGCTTCATCCATCTCTTTTTGGAGCTTTTCTGCAAACTTCAAGAATTCCAATGCTGGGTCTTCTTTCGTCATTTCGACCATCACTTAATATAAACTTTAATATATTAGTATGCACCTTGATCAGCTGTAATCCATGTTGTTTT
>NZ_AKIF01000313.1 GCF_000269905.1 Alkalibacillus haloalkaliphilus C5 | reverse complement strand
GAACGAGTTGAAGACAGGGTAGAACATGATGAACATGTAGCATCATCTAGTGAACGCTCTTTAGAAGAAATGGGATTTGAAATAGGTGATGATTTATATGAAATCACAAATCAGGATGAACGATTAATTATTGAAAGCCACATAAAGATTTTTGAGAGGAATCGAACAAGGCTTGAGGGGTATGGAAACCACGATTGGAAGAAAGTTGTAGGTGAAGAAATAAAATTAGGAGAACACTATTTTGATAGATTTCCAACGCAAGCGGAAGAACAAG
>NZ_AKIF01000312.1 GCF_000269905.1 Alkalibacillus haloalkaliphilus C5 | reverse complement strand
GTTGAAGAAGCGGCACAAACATTCTTTTCAAAGTCTGTTTCTGAACTTTCAATATCAGAAGGTGCATTATTAGCGGCTATGCCTCGTGCACCAAACTACTATTCTCCATTAAATAATGAAGAAAGAGCGATGGAGAGAAGAGACCTTGTTATTGAGAGAATGTATCAAATAGGTATGCTAGATCCTGAAACCGCACGTCATGAGCAAGGAAAGACGTTAGGTTTAAATATTGGTGAAACGAAAGAAAGTCCGTGGTTAAGTAGTTATATCGATTT
>NZ_AKIF01000311.1 GCF_000269905.1 Alkalibacillus haloalkaliphilus C5 | reverse complement strand
AATCCAGTTTGATGATTGTTATAAAGGAAATCCACTCGTTAATGCGATGTGTGTTGGATTAATTGATCATGATCGTTTACAAGTCGGTCAGGCAAAAGGGATCGGCAATACGGTTATGTACATCGGTTCAAAAACAGGACGTGACGGCATTCACGGTGCGACTTTTGCCTCTGAAGAATTAACAGACGATTCACAAGAAGATCGTCCAGCTGTTCAAGTTGGTGATCCATTTATGGAGAAGTTATTAATTGAAGCTTGTTTAGATTTAGTCGAATCCGATGCATTAGTCGG
>NZ_AKIF01000310.1 GCF_000269905.1 Alkalibacillus haloalkaliphilus C5 | reverse complement strand
TTTTTTCAAAGAGAAGGAAAAGAAGACTACAAGCGTGTTGATAACGTATTAAATATGACTGGTTTATATACTTTTCGTAATCAAATGCTTGATACGTTAAGTGGTGGTGAAAGGCAACGTGTTGCGATTGCTAAAGCAATGGTTCAAGAACCTGAAGTTTTATTATTAGACGAACCGACGTCATATTTAGATATTGGTTATCAAGTAAATGTATTAAATTTAGTTAAAGAGTGGCAAGACCGTGATCAATTAACTGTCCTTATGGTGCTTCATGATTTGAATTTAGCTGCACAGTATTGTGA
>NZ_AKIF01000309.1 GCF_000269905.1 Alkalibacillus haloalkaliphilus C5 | reverse complement strand
CTGAAGAACTCACACAGGTGGTAAAACAATTAGATGAAAAGGTTAATGCATACGATAAGCAAATAGAAGCAAGTGAAAGCGGAGTTGAAAGAAAGCAATTACGTTCAGAGCGAAAAGAACCTAAACAGTATCGTAAAAAGTTTAATGATTTTAAGTCGCGAAAGCAAAAATATCAGAAAGACATGGAGATCTTTGGTGAACGAAATAGCTATTCAAAGACAGACCCTGACGCCACGTTTATGCGAATGAAAGATGACCCAATGAAAAACGGTCAGCTGAAAGCGGGCTATAATATTCAACTTGCGACTGAAGGTCAGTTTACC
>NZ_AKIF01000308.1 GCF_000269905.1 Alkalibacillus haloalkaliphilus C5 | reverse complement strand
CTGCCTCTCTTGGACAATCGTTTGGTTCCTCTCATAAGGCCAGATGAGTTTTCTCGTAATGTCAATCCCGCTAGTTTTATTATTTGGCGTGATGATCATAACCAGATAAAGAACCTGTGTAGGCAAGCAACTCAACAACGGTTTGTTCACCGATACCACGAATAGATGTTAAGTATTCAAATTCAGGTATTTCTTTAACTAGCTCTTCTAGCTGTTGTTCCACTTCATATAGTTGTTCTTGAAGGAGTTCGAGTTGATGAACCAGTGTGGTAATTTGTTTTCGTGCCATCACTGTTCCTTCTGTCAATCCAATTGATTGTTCAGCTAGTTTACAGAGTCTTTCGGT
>NZ_AKIF01000307.1 GCF_000269905.1 Alkalibacillus haloalkaliphilus C5 | reverse complement strand
TTTAATGGCGCGCCCGAGAGGAGTCGAACCCCTAACCTCTTGATCCGTAGTCAAACGCTCTATCCAATTGAGCTACGGGCGCTAAATGCGACAAATTCTATATTAACAAATTCTCAGTGATGTTTCAAGTCTTTTTTGAAGTTTTTTGGTGCGGCCGAGAGGATTTGAACCTCCACGGGGATCACCCCACTAGGCCCTCAACCTAGCGCGTCTGCCGTTCCGCCACGACCGCAAGTGATGATCCTAAGAGAGTCCAAAAGAACCTCTAGCACTCTCATTAACTTTCCAAAATCTATTTAAAGACATAAAAAAAGACTTAAACACTATTATTTAATTTTAGAATAAA
>NZ_AKIF01000306.1 GCF_000269905.1 Alkalibacillus haloalkaliphilus C5 | reverse complement strand
AAGTTTGCGATCAATTGTTCCTTCATGATAGTCATCGGACACTTGCTCGTGCGTTTCCGCTAATCCTTTTTCAAATTGAGAATCTCCTTGATAATGCTCATTTTTATAATTTTCCTCAGCAACTCTATGATTTGCTTTTTCTTTTTTGACGCTTATCCTTAGCCATCATCATTCCTCCAATAGCAATTTAATATTAATCAGCAATTTTCAATGCACTTTTAGATGCTTTTAAATCTACTTTTAACTGTTCATCAAGATCACTTGGATGATAATACCCTTGGTCGATCATGTACTGACTAATCTTCTCGTGAGTTTCAATAGCATCATTTAGCTGGGTGCGTAAAACTCTTCG
>NZ_AKIF01000305.1 GCF_000269905.1 Alkalibacillus haloalkaliphilus C5 | reverse complement strand
CCACAATCAGAAAGCGCCTTAGTAGATTTACAGGAACGTCATGACTTAGTAGCACATGGAATAGCAGACGAGCCAACAAAAGCCAAGGTCGAAGAGCTAATGACAATGGATATGCAACGCGGGTTATACCGTCAAGATGTAGTGCCATTGAAAGAAGATTTAGTGAAGTTGAGCTTTGCGAGTTGGAGCAATCCGACCATCTATTATGGACCTCAAACAGAGGGAGCAGTTAAAGACTTTCAAGAATATTATGGGTTAGAAACAACAGGTGTAGCAGGAGAAGAGACACTAGAAAAAATAGACGAAGTGTTGAATAGCCCAGTACAGCGTCCAAACCGCAATGAAGAGTCACA
>NZ_AKIF01000304.1 GCF_000269905.1 Alkalibacillus haloalkaliphilus C5 | reverse complement strand
TTTAAATCAATAGCCGACCTAGCTCAATCTGGCAGAGCAACTGACTTGTAATCAGTAGGTTGGGGGTTCGAGTCCCTCGGTCGGCACCATTCAAGTTAAAATAACATTAATCTGCAAGATTAAGTTAGCGATGAGCCATTAGCTCAGTTGGTAGAGCATCTGACTTTTAATCAGAGGGTCGGAGGTTCGAATCCTCCATGGCTCACCATCCGCGCGGGTGTGGCGGAATTGGCAGACGCGCTAGACTTAGGATCTAGTGTCTTTCGACGTGGGGGTTCGACTCCCTCCACCCGCACCATTTTAATATTGCGGAAGTAGTTCAGCGGTAGAACACCACCTTGCCAAGGTGGGGGTCGCGGGTTC
>NZ_AKIF01000303.1 GCF_000269905.1 Alkalibacillus haloalkaliphilus C5 | reverse complement strand
AAAAAGGGCGATCGGTGGGAATCGAACCCACGAGTGCCGGAGCCACAATCCGGTGCGTTAACCCCTTCGCCACGACCGCCATATAAAAATGGCAGGGGTAGTAGGAATCGAACCCACATCAAAGGTTTTGGAGACCTTCGTTTTACCATTAAACTATACCCCTACGTTTTAAATTGTAAAAATGGTGGAGGGGGACGGATTCGAACCGCCGAACCCAAAGGGAGCGGATTTACAGTCCGCCGCGTTTGGCCAACTTCGCTACCCCTCCATTTTGATAAATGGTGGCTCGGGACGGAATCGAACCGCCGACACACGGATTTTCAGTCCGTTGCTCTACCGACTGAGCTACCGAGCCATTAGATAGAAAATATGTATTAATTTAAAA
>NZ_AKIF01000302.1 GCF_000269905.1 Alkalibacillus haloalkaliphilus C5 | reverse complement strand
ATTTGCTTGTAAACAAGCTCTGGATTCGTCGACTGTCCAAAGTGCCCGAAGTTAATCGCATCGACATCAAGACGTTCAATTCGGCTTAATGATTCTAACATTGATTTTGGATCAAACTGATTAGGTGATGTAGATGGTAGAATAAGCTCTTCATCAAATTCTAGTAAATCAGGGTAATACACGCCAATCGTATCCCCTGTAAAAATACTATTACTTTTTGAGTCATGTATGGAAAAATGATGCTTCGCATGACCTGGTGTGTCATAAAACGTTAACTCTCGATTCTGCAGCTTCAACTGACTACCATCCTCATGCTCTTGCAATCTCACTTCTGGAACAGGAATAATTGGATCAAATAACTTATCAAACTTATCGCCATAAACTGCTTTAG
>NZ_AKIF01000301.1 GCF_000269905.1 Alkalibacillus haloalkaliphilus C5 | reverse complement strand
GCTTCTTCATCTATTTCTGAATCAAACACTTCATCATACACCGTTAATTCAGTGCCCTCATGAATCGGAAACACGGGACGGATCTCACGGTCTCGAAGCCAGCGATTTCGCTCTAAGTTGACTTCCCGACTGAAGTGTGTCAGCCAGGTATATACTTGTTCTTCCGCTTGTGTTGGAAATCTTTCAAAGTAGTATTCTAATATCTTTATTTCTTCTCCCACAACCTTCTTCCAGTCATGGTTTTCATACCCTTGAAGTCTTGTTTCGTTTCTTTCAATAAACTTGAGATTGATTTCAATTTCTCTGGCTTCTAATGGGTCTTTTACGTCATTTATGTCGCTCCCTTTTTCAAATCCTCTTTCTTGAAGCCTACGTTCATAAGCTGATACTGTATCTCAGCTTCTTCT
>NZ_AKIF01000300.1 GCF_000269905.1 Alkalibacillus haloalkaliphilus C5 | reverse complement strand
CTTGGCAGTCTCAGTACATTGTAGATGATGAGGATTATAACACGGTACAACAAGTACGTACGTTGGATAATGGATTTATGGAGTTTCAATATCCTATTCCTATTGATATAACGATTCCTCATAATAGAATTCGTACAGATGATCATATACAAGTTGTCATCGATTATTTCGATTACGAATTACCAGAACCTAAAACATTAAAAGTGTATTCTAATGTTCGTTTAGACGGTACAGAAATGGTAGAAGCAGTGGAGGAGCGCTATGAAGAAGAAGGGGCTAACTCTGACTTTGAATTGAAGGAATTTCCGACTCTGCAAGAACATGAGGGTGAACATGATCACGAATTTGATCATGAGTATGAAGAATTTGAACATGAAGAACATTATGATTCAAACGATGAAACTAATGAAC
>NZ_AKIF01000299.1 GCF_000269905.1 Alkalibacillus haloalkaliphilus C5 | reverse complement strand
GAAAAATTAATTGGTGGAGCCTAGCGGGATCGAACCGCTGACCTCCTGCGTGCAAAGCAGGCGCTCTCCCATCTGAGCTAAGGCCCCGTTAGAGAAATCGGGAAGACAGGATTCGAACCTGCGACCCCTTGGTCCCAAACCAAGTGCTCTACCAAGCTGAGCTACTTCCCGCAATATTAAAATGGCGCGCCCGAGAGGAGTCGAACCCCTAACCTCTTGATCCGTAGTCAAACGCTCTATCCAATTGAGCTACGGGCGCAAAGATGGTGCCGAGGGCCGGATTCGAACCGGCACGGTAGTAAACTACCGCAGGATTTTAAGTCCTGTGCGTCTGCCAATTCCGCCACCCCGGCAATATAGTGGAGCGGAAGACGGGATTCGAACCCGCGACCCCCACCTTGGCAAGGTGGTGTT
>NZ_AKIF01000298.1 GCF_000269905.1 Alkalibacillus haloalkaliphilus C5 | reverse complement strand
AATCTCTAAAATTTGCTCTTGACGGTGAGTCAAGTCCATTGCCTTTCACCACCTTTAATGACGTCATACTTATGGCATTTATTATATACTATTTAGCGGATTTTTGAAATATAGAATGTCTTTTTTTAATAAATTAGTCACACTAAAAATCTCAACTCAAATTAAAATAGGTGGAGTTGATCTAAAAAACGTTTAGATTTAATCGTCATCCCACCGTAATAATCATAGTAAAGCTCTAATATTTGCTTGATAGTATTTAAAGTATCTTCTTTAATCGAGACGTCTTTAATTTTAGTTAGGCTTTTATTGCTCATCAATCTTAACACATGGTAAACATTTGGTGAAAGAACGAATACATCTGATGCGCGATGGCGACATTGTTCACAAACTACACCACCTTCTGAGACTGCCAAG
>NZ_AKIF01000297.1 GCF_000269905.1 Alkalibacillus haloalkaliphilus C5 | reverse complement strand
CTAGATGATGAAACAGTTAAGATAATAGAGGATTTTCAAACATACTATAAGTTAGAAATTACTGGGGAGCCTAATGATGAGCTAGAAAATAAGGTTGATAGTTTAATAAACAGCCCTCTTCAAAATGGTTTCCTTACAGACGAAGCTAAAGTTATAAAAGAAAAACTTGTAGAATTAGGATTTGCAGATTGGGAAAATCCTAATAGATTTTTCGGATCAGAGACAGAGGATGCGGTTAAATACTTTCAAAGTTATTATGGACTAGTTAATCATGGGATTGTAGATACAGTTACAGAAGAAAAAATAGACGAAGTGTTAAATAGCCCAGTGCAGCGTCCAAATCGCAATGAAGAGTCACAAGAAGTAAAGGAACAACTAGTATTCTTGGGATTTGCGGATTGGGACGATCCCAATGATTATTTTGGG
>NZ_AKIF01000296.1 GCF_000269905.1 Alkalibacillus haloalkaliphilus C5 | reverse complement strand
TCTCGTCTTCATTTAGTTGCTTAATCGTTTGTAATAATTCTTCAGTCGTCGTTTCTGTCGGTAAAAAGATTCGTTCAGACTCCATTCCAATCTTACTGCAAGCATTCGCCTTCATCTGAACATACGTGTGAGACGATGGGTTATCACCAACTAGAATGGTCACTAACTTAGGAACAATTCCTTCCTTAGTTAATGAATCAATTGTTCCTTTTAACTGTCCTTTAATCGATTTTGACACTTCTCTTCCGTCTAAAAGCAATGGCTCTTTCACGTTATAACCTCCTGAAAGTTTGAGAGAAAAGTTCTCCTGCCCAGACGACCGACAAAAGTTACATGTAGCTCCCTTATGGTTATTTCCATTTATGTCGTCAGTTACTACATGCGTGATTATTTTTATAACACTTGCAATGCTTTATTAGCAATATCTTTACGGTAAAACACAT
>NZ_AKIF01000295.1 GCF_000269905.1 Alkalibacillus haloalkaliphilus C5 | reverse complement strand
AATATACTTTTTAAAATCTTTCAATGCTTCACTACGAGCTTTACTCGCTTAGCGACGCGTTCTGCATCTACATCTTCAAGTAAATCCGGGTTTGGTGCGTGAATGTTAAGCACTGCACCACCATTTTTAGCATGAGTCATTTGTCGTTCTACAACCCAATCAGGAACATGCTCAAGTACACTTAATGGTTCATGGTCATAGCGTTTCTTCGTTAACACTTCGTCAATCCAATTTACTTGAACATCTTCTGAACCTGCTTCATATGCCTCATCGACAAGATGATGAACAAATTGTCTTGCTTCAATTGGAGCATTAATTAATAATGCTTGCCCTTTTTGAACGTTTACACCCATTTTAATTGTTAAATGAGCATACTTCGATAATTGCTCTTTCGTTGGTACCATTTTGACTTGCCACTCCTTTATTGAATACATTTACTTTATTATTTCATACTATACCCAATTAAAAAAGTTTTGAAT
>NZ_AKIF01000294.1 GCF_000269905.1 Alkalibacillus haloalkaliphilus C5 | reverse complement strand
ACTGCCGGGCGATAAATTCTCCTTCGTGGACAGTTAAAAATATTCCAGCGTAGCTCAGAGGTAGAGCAGTTGGCTGTTAACCAATTGGTCGCAGGTTCGAATCCTGCCGCTGGAGCCATTTTTTGGAGAGCTGTCCGAGTGGTCGAAGGAGCACGATTGGAAATCGTGTAGGCCGCCAACGCGGTCTCGAGGGTTCGAATCCCTCGCTCTCCGCCATAGATTTTAATACGGCCCATTGGTCAAGTGGTTAAGACACCGCCCTTTCACGGCGGTAACAGGGGTTCGAGTCCCCTATGGGTCATTGATCGGAGGATTAGCTCAGCTGGGAGAGCACTTGCCTTACAAGCAAGGGGTCGGTGGTTCGAGCCCGCCATCCTCCACCATTAAGAGAAATATCATCGAAGGTTTGCGAGGAGCGTAAGCATCACCGAACAACTTGCAACGTGACGAGTCGTCACAGTATAATTTAAACCTTTTATAGTCTGGGTTCCTCAC
>NZ_AKIF01000293.1 GCF_000269905.1 Alkalibacillus haloalkaliphilus C5 | reverse complement strand
TTGATTGTTTTGGTCTAGATATAGTAATACATCATTACTCATTCCAACCCCACCCTTATATATAAATCTCTTCTAATACAAAAAAAGATGCCTCCATTACGAGACACCTTTACTTGGTTGAATTACTTCTCAACAACTTCTTTACCGTTGTAATTTCCACATTCTTTACAAACGTGGTGAGGTTTAGCGTACTCGCCACAGTTTTGACATTCTACCATACCTGGTAAATGTAGCTTCTTGTGAGTACGACGTTGGCGCTTAACTTTTTTAGAAGTTTTTCTCTTTGGTACTGCCATGTGTTACACCTCCCTTTAACTCATCAGACCCAATATTATCAAGGATCAATCATTTCATTTCTTATCGTTTTCAAAGAATTGTTTTAAAGATGAGAGTCGAGGATCTACTTTTTGATTTTGTTCTTGTTCTTGCTCGAACTTTTCTTGCTGCATCGCATCTTGCTCTAAGTATTCATCTTCACCTAGAACGGTAAATCCTTCTTGCTCACCAACGACATCCTCGATTTTAGTTTCTTCA
>NZ_AKIF01000292.1 GCF_000269905.1 Alkalibacillus haloalkaliphilus C5 | reverse complement strand
TTAACCTAGAAAATTACTTCTCCGCCATAACCTCATCCATCTTCTTTGGTTTGATTAAGAGAACAGGTGCAACAAACCAACAACACAATGAGAAAAGAAAAGTATATAAAGAGGCTTGTAAAAGATCAGTAGTTTGAGAGTACAGGCTATCAGCATAAACACCTGACCCAAATATCAATAACATACTTGATAAAATGATATAAACCCTTCCTAGCCTCGTCTTATAAGGCTTATTTACACTTAGTGCAATCTCTTCAGAGAAAAGATAAGGAACTAGCAACATCGAAATAACAAGTAATACGCCGACCCAAAATGAAATTGAACCATAAATAAATACTAAAAACGGTACTGCAAAAAAGATTGCAAATCCGTTTAACATTACAAAGCTAGCTAATGAAAAATACCTTCTACGCTGGTCCTTGTATAACATCCATAAAATGAAATAAGAAATGCTACAAACGGTCGCAATAATTAAGTTTAGAATCAAAATACTCCAAGTTTCTAGAAACGCACTTGCAAGGACGGCACATAGATACATCAATAATGATACTTGGATCACTTTACTTTCTTTT
>NZ_AKIF01000291.1 GCF_000269905.1 Alkalibacillus haloalkaliphilus C5 | reverse complement strand
AACACTCAACGAGCGCCGATAAATTCATGTGAACGCTGATAAACACTTTGCGAGCGCCGATAAAATATCCCGTGAGCGCCAAATAGACTCCCCCGAAAGCCAAATAATCAAACACACCAATTCTTAATTGTTCACCTACAAAAAAATGAAGTTGACAATCTCTTCACCTTTCGATATATTATGATCAGCGAAAAGGGGGAAAAGAAAATGAAGAGAAGGTTTAGTCCGAGTGAATTAACATTAGGTTCTGTATTTGTTGTATTACTAATGATCGGCGCCAACATTGCGATTTGGTTTCCATTTTTAAAGATTACATATGGTGCTGGTTCAGTTCCGCTTTCATTACAAACATTTTTTGCAATTTTAGCTGGTATTATTTTAGGAAGAAAGTTAGGAAGCTTTACTGTTATAGTCTATTTATTAATCGGTGCGGCAGGAGTGCCTGTGTTTGCTGAGATGAGTTCTGGTTTACAAACGTTCATTTATCCTACTGGAGGCTTTTTATTCTCTTTCATTGCCGTAGCCTGGGTGACTGGGTATATAGTTGAGAAAAGTCAAAACCCTAATATTAAAGTCTATCTCTCAGCTACCTTCGCTG
>NZ_AKIF01000290.1 GCF_000269905.1 Alkalibacillus haloalkaliphilus C5 | reverse complement strand
CAATTACGATACAATAAAAAAAGCTGAGTAAGTTGTTTCAAGTGACATTAAATTTTAAAAGTGGTGACATTATGGCATTAAAATTAGAGCTTAGAGAATTAGAAGGTCCTTCGCTACTACCAGATTTAAATGATCTTCTAGACCGTATGTTACAAAATATTGGTTCAGTTGATCCTAACTTCGAGATACGTTAATCTACAATAATTTTGGCAACCTAATTCTAGGTAATCATTTATCAACTCAACAAGTGGAACACATATTAAGTAAGCGTATGTTTAGACAATTTATTTTGGGAAATTGGTGAACAAAGAAGTGACTCAGTATTTACACGTTCATTCTCTGCTTTAGTGATTGCACTTATCCTCAACTACGACCGTAAGAGACAGATTTTATCCGATCAATTCGAGTGGGAACAATCGCAATCTAATATCGTAATTCTACTTAGAAAGTTACATAAAGATTTATACCATTGAAGAAGTGAGGTTAATGATGAAAAGACTTGCTATCTTAACAGTAGGTAAGACTCATAGTGGTAAAAGCACATTTGCTAAAGACCTAGAGAAGCAATTAGACCATTCTATAGTTATAGATCAAGATGATCATG
>NZ_AKIF01000289.1 GCF_000269905.1 Alkalibacillus haloalkaliphilus C5 | reverse complement strand
CGCAAGAAATTATCAGCATTCAACCAATTTTATCAGCACTCACTCAAATTTATCAGCACTCAACCAATTTTATCAGCACTCACACGAACCATCCTCAAATCACAAAATACAACCCAATCATAATCACATAAGCAATCCCCCACAAAGTCAATGCGAATGGCAAGTTGCTTTTCGGGCCGATCGCGATTGGGTTGCTTTGCGCTAAGCCGGACATGAGTAAGTTTAATCCTGAAAATGGTGATGAGATTACAGATACCATCCAAGCTGATAGTAAGCCGAAGCTTAATAAAAAGTGATCATCGATAAAAATCGGTGATGAACTTAATGTAATCGCTAGTGCGGTCATCGTAATGATCGGATGAACGCCAACGAATGAAAGCAGATTAACAACGATCAATAAGACAGGTATTAAAACAAGAATATGTGAAATGCCGAATACGTCTATAAAATAAATAATCCAATCACTTGCACCAGCGCTTAGAATGGCAGCACCGAAAGCACCGGCTGCGATAAATAACGACAGTTCATTACCCATAGCTGGCAGTCGTTCTTGTGTGAAGTTGAAAAAGCTTCGTCCAAGTGCCTTTGGTGATTGGTAAACAAGTCCCCAGCCAATCG
>NZ_AKIF01000288.1 GCF_000269905.1 Alkalibacillus haloalkaliphilus C5 | reverse complement strand
GGCTTTTTTCTTATTCTTGTTTGGTAATGTCATGACTAAAGAAGGATTAGGCAAAATGGGCCGATTCATTTTCTATATACACAACCTGTTCGACGTGGAGCTGTTTTTGTCAGTATGGCTATATCAGTAGCGCTAATGTCGTTATTAATCGTGTTTAGTGTTGGTGTATTTTCATTGTTACTTGGAACTGTTTTTGACCGATTGGGTGCCTGGGATTATCCTGTGCTGATCTATGAACCTGAGTTCCAGTTTAGCTTTATGCCGATGGGAATATTTTTATTATGGTCAGCGTTGTTGTTCTTAATGGTACTCGTCTTCTGTTATGCTTGGTTGTTTTTATTTTCAGTATTAGCAAGACGAACATCGATTGCGATTGGTTTAACGTTAGCAGTCGTGTTTTTGGGTGTGCAATTCAATGATCAAATCATCGGTGCTTATAACCCATTCTTATATTTTGATGTGTACGAAATAATCACGTTGGAAACAGCATTAGTGCAGGAGAATTTTGACATCAACCTAGTTAGTGGTGTGATGTCACTTGGGGTTAGTAGTTTATTAATAATACTTATGTCATATATTGTTTTGAGTATAAGGATGAGATAGAGGATGAACTTTTCTTGTTCAGAACATCTTTGTTGG
>NZ_AKIF01000287.1 GCF_000269905.1 Alkalibacillus haloalkaliphilus C5 | reverse complement strand
GTTTTTTTATGCTCAGGAATTATTCTCCCTAATGTTCATATCAAATCTTTTTCAATCATATAGTAGTGGTAAAACATAGGGAGGAACTCAAGTTGGATGAAAAAATACTAAAGTTCTTACCTGAACTATTATCACAAATTGTTCGGCGAAAATTTAATACAGATCAGTTAATAGATTTAGAAGAGATTAGACTACGTGTTGGAAGACAAGCTCAAATGATTTTTCACAATCGAGAAGTCATCTGTCCAGAATATACGTTTGAAAGAACAGACGCGACGAAGTTATTAGCTAAGATCAGTGAATATTCGGTGTATCGTTTAGAAGAGGAATTAAGAAATGGTTATATCACAATACAAGGTGGTCATAGAATTGGTATCAGTGGAAAAGTAGCTGTTGAAGGTGGACAAGTTAAAGCTGTTACCCATGTATCATCATTTAACATAAGAGTTGCATCAGAGAGAAAAGGAGCAGCAAAACACCTTCTCCCCCACATTGCAAAAGGTAAGCTATATAACACTTTACTTATTGGTCCACCCAAAAGTGGAAAAACGACCATTCTTAGAGACATTATAAGGACTTTGAGTGATGGAACAACTCACTTAAAGCCTTCTAGAGTCGCATTAGTCGATGAGCGATCAGAAATAGCTGCTTCTTATAACGGTG
>NZ_AKIF01000286.1 GCF_000269905.1 Alkalibacillus haloalkaliphilus C5 | reverse complement strand
GCTGGTGTAGCACCTGAAGAAGGCGTGTCAGCTATAACGTTAGCTGCAAAAGCCGTATCTAAAATGCCTTTAGGTCGAATTGATGATGAAACGACAGCGAATATTGGTCGTTTTGAAGGTGGTCAAGCAACGAATATCGTTTGTGATGAAGCGTATATTTTAGCTGAGGCCCGTTCGTTAGAGCCTGAAAAATTAGAGAAGCAAATTGAAAAAATGCAGAAAGCTTGCCGCCAAGCAGAAGAAGAAGTTGGTGGCGAAGTAGAAGTGAAAGTTAACTATATGTATCCTGGTTATAAGCACCAAAAAGGCGATCAAGTAGTTGAAGTCGCACGACACGCGGCGAAGTCAATTGGACGAACTAGTGAACTAGAAGCTAGTGGTGGTGGAAGTGATGCTAACATCATTGCAGGATTAGGGATTCCGACTGTTAACTTATGTGTTGGATACGAGAATATTCATACAACAGATGAGCGGATGCCTGTTGGTGAATTAGTTAAAATTGCTGAATTATTAACAGCCATTTCAATTGAAGCGGCTAAATAATCTCGTGTTATAATAAAGTATGGGCAACGTTGTCCATACTTTTTCTGTTTAGTAAGTAGGTGATGAAGTGGGAAAAGGCCGAATTATCTTTCATGTAGATATGAATAGTTTCTATGATCA
>NZ_AKIF01000285.1 GCF_000269905.1 Alkalibacillus haloalkaliphilus C5 | reverse complement strand
AAAACCACCCGTGTGAACGGGTGGTTTGCTCTGCGGCTGAAAGCCTTTGTTGCCGGCCTCGGCCTGAAAGGCCCACTGAACGGTCCCCCTCTTGCACCACATCCACTCACTAATTCTAAAGAATTTCTTTATTTCTTCCGATTTTTCTCTCCTGTAAATGGGTCATATTCTTCGAATAATGTTAATTGATCAGCCATATAGTCTTCTTTCAGCTGATTTCTAATGTATTCTTGAATTTGTTTCCTGTTTCTGCCCACTGTATCGACGTAGAATCCTCGGCACCAGAATTTTCGATTCCCATATCGATATTTCAAATTAGCATGCCTATCAAATATCATAAGACTACTTTTACCTTTTAAATAACCCATGAAATTCGATACACTTAACTTTGGTGGTATACTGACTAACATATGGATATGATCGGGACAAGCATTCGCCTCATGTATGATAACACCCTTCCGTTCACATAAATCTCTTATAATTTGCCCAATACTCTTTTTGTATTTTCCATATATGATTTGTCTTCTGTACTTTGGTGCAAATACTAAGTGATACTTACAATTCCATGTTGTGTGTGCTAAACTATTCATGTCCTTCAATGGGACATACCTCCTTCTATGGTGAGATGGAGTGGTCGGGAAACCAACTTTATCTTACCATGAAGTGAGGTTTTTTTTATTACCACGCTATAAGCTCTCTGGAACCCCCGGCATAGCCAGGGGTTTTCAAAACCATTAA
>NZ_AKIF01000284.1 GCF_000269905.1 Alkalibacillus haloalkaliphilus C5 | reverse complement strand
AGAAAAGGGTTATTAGTTTGTTATGAAGAATAAAGAAAACATACTATTCTACTCAATTTGATGATCACCCCGCTAACAGAATAGTAAATAAGCTCTTGGAGGTTTTTATGGGTAAAAAAGTAAGTGTTTTAGTTTCAATGATTTTATTCGGAATATTATTTATAGGAGGACCGTTACAAGCGAAAAGTGTGGACGAAGATGATTTTGAAGCATCAAACTCGAGGACTGTTTCCGTGACTGAAGTTTTTGATGCTAGTCAATATGATGAACCACCTTATAACAGTATTCCTTATAATAGCGGAGGTTATAGTGGCACGCTTGAATTAGAAAGATCGTGGACAAATGGGGATTACCTATATGCTCGTTATTCAGGAACAGTTTACTGTACTGGTACATGTCCAATCGCAAGCTCATCTGAAAAAGAGTAATTGAATAAAAGGTGAGGAAGGTTTTTATTCCTCACCTTTTATTTTAAATGGGGGCTTACATAAAGTAAATTGATAAAGTTTGAGTTAAAGCCGTATATAGTTCACCGTAATACTTACTAATGTGTAATTATTGAATAAATAAGTGTTATGTAGGTGTAGAGTTATGACGAATTGTTCGAAAAACTTCGATAAACATTATTATGAGAGGAGGTGGATGTTTTAATGATTAAATTTATACTTTTTGAAATGAAGAAAGCCACAAAATCTGCATTCTTTTACATGTTGCTAGCGTTATTAGTTCTAGTGATTAGTGGCTATTTTATCTACAATTACATACAAACT
>NZ_AKIF01000283.1 GCF_000269905.1 Alkalibacillus haloalkaliphilus C5 | reverse complement strand
AAGCATAGATTCTGTCATATAACCTAATCCTACTCCACCTTGATTTGTGACAACAAATATGTCGTAACCACACTCATGAAGCTTTGCGACAGCTTCTTTAACACCAGGGAGGAAGTGAAAGTCTTTCGGCTTATTAACAAACTTAACACGGCTAGTCTTGACTTCATTAATAACTCCGTCACGATCAAGAAAGACTGCTTTGTTCATGTGTATTCTCCTTTAAATGTTCTTCGTCATCACCATTATTCTCTTCGATTCCCTTAAATTTAAACAAGTGAATGAGAATAATGAGCTGTTCTGTCTTCATTTGAAAAACCTTTCATATAAAACTACCATCTTTTAATTTACTTTTCTAGGAAAAAATAAATTTTATGAATATAGCATAGGCACCTGTTTTTCAATGTAGGCATACATTGTTGTATGACTGATTTTGAATAGAAGGAGTGCTTGAAACGTGTCATTTAATGAACACCATCATTATGATGATGAAAGGCAATGGTTTGGTTTTCCGTTTATGGGAGGAGGAATGTTTGGACCACCTCCAGGCCCACCAGGTGGCGGAAAAGGACCAGGGTTTCAACCAGGACCGGGGCCGGGGCCACAACCAGGGCCAGGACCAAGCCCGCAACCGGGACCAGGTGCAGGGGGGCCACCATCTTCACCACCGCCATCATTTACACCACAACAACCACAATTCGGTGTGCAAGCGGTCGACCCAGGTGCAATTCGTGGCTGTCTATACCGTTACACATATATTTGGTTAAATAATAGGCAGCGTTTCTGGTTTTACCCAACTTATGTAGGGAG
>NZ_AKIF01000282.1 GCF_000269905.1 Alkalibacillus haloalkaliphilus C5 | reverse complement strand
AGCGTAGTTAACAAATAAACCCGAACGAAGTCAAAATGTGATTTCGTTCGGGTTTTGTGTATTAACAATTAGTTCTGTCCCAGACCCTTGGTTATTTAATCATAATCGGCCCACTTAACTCTTGTTTTCTTAAATTAGCCCGTTGTTGGGGATTAATTACACTGTAATAAGCATCTGTAGCCCGTTCTTCAATCCTTATTAACGGGTGATGTGCTTGCTGTATGTTTGAAATGATTGGAATATCAATTTGTTTTTTCTTTTGATTAATAAAAGCTCGACCTTGTTCATTCATTCCTAACAGACGTATGTACGGTGGTTCTGTTAAGTTTTTGTGTGCCTCAATTTCATTTTTTGTCGTGTTAGTCAACAAATGAACAAACATTCTTTGCAACCTTGTCCACGTGTAGCGTTTAGTCTTTAATTGTTCCATCCATTGTTGGAAGTTAGTAACACGATTAACCGTTTGTTTTAGTTTATATTCTAAACCTTCGATCATGCCATGAATTTCTCTAAGTTCCTCTTCCGATTTTGTTTGAACAATTAATTGTAAATATGAGAAGTATAATTCCCAATCATGCCATGTCCCGCTCTTTTGCTGATAAAGCTTTAACTGATTAACAGTCTCTCTTGGTAACGCTTGTTCAGCTTTTTCGGTTAATTGTTTCGTTCTGACAATCTCCTGGCGTATGCTCGTCGCACTAGCGATGTCATGCTCAATCGTTTCATCGTGATAGCCACTTTTAGTACGTTTGATCGTTTCAGGAATTATTTCACTATTTAAGTTTTGAATAGCTTTAACATAGCTAAAACCTAGA
>NZ_AKIF01000281.1 GCF_000269905.1 Alkalibacillus haloalkaliphilus C5 | reverse complement strand
TTGCGTTATGGGTCCTGAAGGTGCAGCCAACATTATTTTTGCTAAAGAGATTCAAGAATCTGATGAACCAGAAGTGACACGACAAGAGAAGATTAATGAGTACCGTGAGAAATTCGCGAATCCATATGTAGCAGCAGGGTTAGGTATGGTCGATGATGTGATTGATCCAAGGGAAACGCGTCTGAAGTTGAAGCAAGGTTTAAATATGCTGCGTAATAAGAAAGAAGAACGACCGACTAAAAAACATGGAAACATTCCATTATAAAGACGGAGGTAAGACAACATGAAAGTAAACGAACAACGACTAATCGATGAATTTATCGAACTTGTTCAAATAGACTCAGAAACGAAACACGAAGAAAAGATCGCTGAAGTGTTGAAACAAAAGTTAACAGACTTAGGTTTAGACATTCAAGAAGATGATGCTAAAGAAAAAACAGGCCATGGTGCGAACAATTTAATTTGTACTTTAAAAGGTACTAAACAAGATGCTGACACGATCTATTTCACATCTCATATGGATACAGTTGTTCCTGGTAAAGGCATTAAACCTTCAATTGAAGGAGACTACATTGTGTCTGACGGTACTACTATTTTAGGTGCCGATGATAAAGCGGGAATAGCTGCTATGATTGAAATGATTAAACGACTGAAAGAAGAAGAAATTGAGCACGGTGATATTCAACTTATTATTACAGTCGGTGAAGAATCTGGTCTAGTTGGTGCTAAAGCGTTAGACGCTACATTAGTGAAAGCGAAATACGGTTATGCTGTAGATAGTAATGGGGATGTAGGTAATATTATTGTTGCAGCACCATCTCAAGCGAAGTTAGAAATTACTTCAAGAGGAAAGAAAGCACATGCTGGTGTAGCACCTGAAGAAGGCGTGTCAGCTATAACGTTAGCTGCAAAAGCCG
>NZ_AKIF01000280.1 GCF_000269905.1 Alkalibacillus haloalkaliphilus C5 | reverse complement strand
CGTGAATTAATCGTTAACAGTCCATTCCACTTCCCAGATGACAGTAGTGGAATCATTTCATAAAAATTAGGAGGGATTGCAATGACACAATACAAACCAGGTACAAAAGCATTATGGTCCGGAGAACAAGAGCAGCTTAGGTACGGGGCGACACAAGTTCCAGTCGTTCATAGTGTGTCTTACGGCTATGAAGATATGGATGAGTGGCACGAGATCGCAACTGGACAGCGTGAAGGTCATATTTACGGTCGTAACACGAACCCAACAACGCAAGCATTTGAAGACAAAGTAAAAGAATTAGAAGGAGCTGAGGCGGCTACAAGCTTCTCAACAGGAATGGCCGCAATTTCTAATACGCTGAATACTTTTTTACGACCGGGTGATCGTGTCGTTACGATTAAAGACACGTACGGCGGAACGAATAAAATTTTCACAGAGTTTTTACCGAAAAGTGGAGTAGATGTCGTCTTTTGTGAAACAGATAATCATGAAGAAATTGAACGTGAGATCGTCAATGGATGCCAAGTATTATATTTAGAATCCCCAACAAACCCGACGTTAAAAATTATCGACATTGAGCGGGTTGCAAAAGCTGGTCATGATGTTGGTGCTTTAGTTATCATCGACGGCACGTTTGCATCACCTGTTAACCAAAATCCGCTTGAGTTAGGTGTGGACCTTGTCTTGCACAGTGCGACTAAATATTTAGGCGGACACTCAGATGCCTTAGGGGGCGTTGTATGTGGACCGGAAAGTTTAATCGAACAAGTTTATCATTACCGTGAAATTAACGGCGCGACATTAAGTCCAATGGCATCATATTTGTTATTAAGAGGAATGAAAACGCTTCATTTAAGGGTCAAACAACAAAATGAAAATGCAATGAAAGTTGCCCAATATTTAAAAACAAACGAATGGGTGGAA
>NZ_AKIF01000279.1 GCF_000269905.1 Alkalibacillus haloalkaliphilus C5 | reverse complement strand
GTTAGGGTGATGTTTTGTTGTGGCACATAATTTTCGATTAGTTCTTTTTGATAAGTACCCCAACAGTAAATTTGGTCGATCTTTTCGGTGCTGGTTTTGTTCATGCGATCTTGTAAATATTGATTAGTGTCTGACATAATGAGCCCTTCTTCATCTAGTTCAACTAAACGATGCCCTTTTGTTTTCATCTTTTTCACAATCCGTGAACGATATCTGTCAGGATACCCTTTAGCAAAAAAGATCCCTTGTGGCAGTTCAAGTGCTGCTCGTTCTACCGCCGTTTGCTCACCGATCACAACCCGAAAACCTTCTTGCGCCGCATAATATGCAAGCAACATCTTCGCATCTAACTCCCGCACTTTCACCTCAATTGGTAAAAATAAGTACGTCATCAAAACCGCCGCCTTCTTTCCATTTGTATAATATATGAAAGATTTCAGTTGAGAGTGTGAGCTATTGGAATACATTTACAGGATGAATTGTTATTGTTACACTGACTAGTAATTATTTATGGGGAGAGATTGGATGACGTTCGGTGAATGGCTATTATTTGGATTACTTATTATTGTAGTGTCCATATTTATTTTTGATAGGTCCAGAGGGAATAAAAGGGATTATGAGCCATTATTAAACAAATTAGTGATTGCCATGTGCTCAACTCTTCTCTTGTATCTTGTTTTTATAGAAGGAAGTTCGATTATCAGTTTTCAGGGGATCGGCCTTATGATCGGCATAGTCGTTTTAACGACCATGGAATGGAAGTCGAAACGTAAAAATCGAGCGAACAAGGTGGCTTCGTAATTTTTTGTTCGATAGTTATGGGCGTGTGTCCGACACTAATGCCGCTTCGTCCGACAATTATGGGCCCGTGTCTGACATTAATGCTGCTTCGTCCGACAATTATGAGCATGCGTCCGACATTAATGCCACTTCGTCCGACAATTATGACTGCGGGTCCGACATTAACCCTG
>NZ_AKIF01000278.1 GCF_000269905.1 Alkalibacillus haloalkaliphilus C5 | reverse complement strand
CACTTGACTCACGAATATCATCTATGTGATCTTTAATTAAATTCCAATAGCTAAAATAAATTAATTGAAGTGATTGGTTTTGACTCACTTCATCAACAACTGTTTTCAATAAGTTTGTATTACCACCATGACTATTTAATAGGACTATGTTTTTCAATCCATGTACTGCTAAACTATTTAGAATATCCTGCACGTATAAAAAAAGAGCTTGTTGAGATATACTGATTGTTCCAAAGAAATTCATATGATGATGAGAAAAACCACCCCAAACTGAAGGTAAAACTAGCGTCGTTAAAGATGAGTGCTTTGCGAACTCCAAACCAACCTTATACCCCAATTCAGCATCTGTTCGGATAGGTAAATGAGGGCCATGTTGTTCCATAGCCCCTACCGGTAAAATGATGACTGGTTCTTCTGGTGCAATTGCTTTTAATTCTGGTGAAGTATAAGCGTCAAAATGATATTTTTGAAGTTGATCAGGCATAAACTTCCCTCTTTCGGTGATAAAATTGACAGAGCCTTTCCACTCCTGTTAATACTGCTACTTCTTCACCAGCAAAACATATCCGTACCAATTGTTCCCCTGAAGGGCCAAATGTTTTACAAGGTGCAACAGCAACACGTTCTTCTTCTAAAAGTGACAGTGCAAACTCTTTCGAATCCCTACCTGTCTTAGAAACATCAATAGTCAAATAAAATGCTCCATCAGGCTTTACATATGGCATGTTAAATTGATCAAGTAAATCGCATACACGATTCCGCTTTACACGGTAGCGTTGTTTCATTTCATGTAAGAAATCTTCAGACTGCACTGATGTTAAAGCAGATTCAGCTGCTTTTTGTGATATAGAAGACGCACATGTCGTTACAGGCTCTTGAAGCTTTATCGCTATATCATAAAGGTGTTCAGGCATGATCGTATAGCCAACACGCCAACCTGTCATGGCAAAAGATTTCGAAAAACCTCCTATAGCAATGACATAGTCATGCATTTCCTCAGATGTCGATAAAACACTATGAAAATCACCATCGAA
>NZ_AKIF01000277.1 GCF_000269905.1 Alkalibacillus haloalkaliphilus C5 | reverse complement strand
CATCAAATGCTGTATCCCCATCTTCAAATGAAACAGCTTCAGATTCAAATACATCCTCTCCATCTTCATTAATAGCTGTAATGGTTACTCCATTAGACAGTTCACTTGCATAGACAGATGAACTAGAATACATTCCAGATTGAGCGATTAATAAAATGGTTGCTATAAAAACAATGAATGAACTTTTAATTCCTATTTCTTTAAACCTATTCACTATATTCCCCTCCATATTGATAGATTAATCCAACAAAAAAACACCCCTTCAACAACGAAGGGGTGTATACTTTCATCATGCTGTAGCGACACTATGTACAAATAAACTCAAAACTCACTATGCGCTAGCACACCTCCCTATCCTCGTAGGTTGAATGACGTAAAAAGATAGGCAGGTCTCCTGACTCATGATCATCATTTTCTATTACCTTCCCGTCTATTGACAGTGGTAACTTAATAGAAAACTTCCAATTACAGTGGCGGGACCGTGTCGGAATTTCACCGAACTTCCCTTTTAATGACTTATAGCACGCTACAAGTCAACCCATCTTTTTCCTATTTAATTATAAATATCATAAGCTAAAAGAAACTATACGTCAACTGTCATGTTAAGCCCTTTTTTCCTTATTTAATTCAATACTTGATAGGATATCATTAATCTAGCTTTGATAATATAGAACTAATCATTTTGAAGGCTTGTTTTAACTGAATCTGCTCATCTTTAGTTAAAGTCGATAAACGGTTTTCCACTTTCGCTTCTAACACTTTCTTCTTATCTGTTAAAAAAGCTTGTCCTTCACTTGTTAAATGAATATACGTTACGCGGCGATCATGAGATGACTTCTCTTTTTCTATATAGTGATAGTCAATTAGCTTGTGAATTAATGGAGTTAAGTTTGATTTATTGATCCCCGATGCCTGTGCAATCTCTGACATTCGAATAGGGCCTAACTGTTGAACCATATGCAAAATATGAAAATGCGATGGATGTAAATCGCCTGTTTGTAATAATTGCTCTTGTCCAAATAGTTTCTTGGGAATATAAGGC
>NZ_AKIF01000276.1 GCF_000269905.1 Alkalibacillus haloalkaliphilus C5 | reverse complement strand
CCTCGATTTTAGTTTCTTCACTAAAAACGCGAATAGGAACTTCCAATAGAATATTTTCCTTGATATAAGGCGTTAAGTCAAGAACTTCTCGGTCAATAAAATGAATCTCATCTTCTTCAGAGGCTTTATAACTTTCTGTTGTAAATAGTTCATAAGCCTCTACATGAAATGGATAAGGTACATCAACTAACGTTCTTGCACACGGTAAAATCATTGTGCCATCTACACTGAATCGAAACGTATAAATGCCTTGCTCCAATGTCGCTTCACCATTTACTTCAACGTCAGACATTTTTCTAATGTCTTGATCCATCTCAGGTAAATCAGATACATTAACCGTTTCCGAGAAAGAATACGGTTCACTAGCCTTTACTTTTTGTAGTGCAATTTGCATATTAATCACCTCAAGGCAACAAGAGTTATTTTAAAAGGAATTGCTCTTTTTGTCAATATTTTTTCTTAACAGCGATTGTTTTACATCCCGTTATATTAAAGTAGTTTCCCCAAACATATAAAGTTGTACTTGTTTTTTATGTAATTTATTTCTACCATAGAATTAAACTATGTAAAAAGGTCGTGATTAATGTGAGATCATGTGGACTCATTGTTGAGTATAATCCATTTCATAACGGGCATTTTTACCATCAAGAATCATCACGACAAAAAACAGATGCTGATATTACTGTTGCTGTCATGAGCGGCTCATTCCTACAAAGAGGTGAACCAGCAATAATAGATAAATACGCAAGAACGAAAGCGGCATTAAGTCACCAAGTTGACGTTGTTTTGGAATTACCTTTTATTTATGCCGTTCAATATGCTGACCTTTTCGCTCACGGTGCTATATCAATACTGAATGCGCTCGAAGTTGACTACGTCTGTTTCGGAAGTGAATCTGGAGACATTCAAGCATTTAAGGACCGTTACAGGCATTTTAAAGAACATGAAGAACAATTTCAATCATTATTACAAGAAAATTTAAAGCAAGGTTACTCATTTCCTCAAGCAAGTACTGAGGCTTATGATGCAATTGGACTTCGCTCAAAAGAACTTGACCTAGGACAACCTAATAACATT
>NZ_AKIF01000275.1 GCF_000269905.1 Alkalibacillus haloalkaliphilus C5 | reverse complement strand
GT
Source organism: Alkalibacillus haloalkaliphilus C5 (assembly GCF_000269905.1). GTDB lineage: Bacteria > Bacillota > Bacilli > Bacillales > Alkalibacillaceae > Alkalibacillus > Alkalibacillus haloalkaliphilus_A. The sequence continues at coordinate 1,107 of NZ_AKIF01000275.1, read as the reverse complement.
GTATTTATCACATTACAGCTTAACGTTTGTCATTAAGCCTTAGTGTCGATAAAATAGATTCAAGGAGGTATACGATGAACAAACGTCAATTAGGAAACACAAATTTACATATTTCAGAAGTTGCCTTGGCTGCATGAACTTAGGGACGAATGAACAAAACGCTAAAGATATTATTCATGAGGCCATTAACGCAGGAATCAACTATATTGATACAGCTGACCTATATGATTACGGTGAAAACGAGAAACTGGTCGGTAAAGCGCTAAAAGGAAAAAGGCAAGATACAATAGTGGCCACTAAAGGTGGTAACCACTTTGAACCGAATCAAAAAGGCTGGTATTGGGATCCGTCTAAAAAATATTTAAAAGAAGCGATTAAAAATAGTTTATTACGTTTAGGTTTAGATGATGTTGATTTATACCAGTTACATGGAGGTACAATTGAGGACCCTATTGATGAAGTCATCGAAACGTTTGAAGAGTTACAACAAGAAGGATTAATTCGTTACTTTGGCTTGTCTTCAATCCGCCCAAATGTGATCAAATCCTATGTTGATAAAACTACGATCACGAGTAATATGATGCAATATAGTTTGTTAGACCGTCGTCCCGAAGAAGAGCTTTTAGACTATTTAAACGACCATCAAGTAAGTGTTTTAGTTAGAGGCGCTTTAGGTAAAGGGATGTTAACGAGTAAAGGGATTGAGCAATGGGAGAAAAAAGGGTCTAGTGGCTTTTTAGACTACAATCAAGATGAACTTAAACAAGTAATCGAAAATTTACAAACGCTAGCTCAAGAAGCAAACATAACTCCAGAATCAATTGCTATTCATTATTGTTTAAATCACCCTAGAGTGTCGAGTTTAATTTTAGGTGCTAGTCGGCCTGAGCAAGTTCAAAATAATATTGAAGCCTATTACAGTGCACCAAAAGACCAATCAATTATTGAAGAAGTTAAAAATATGACTAAGCAGCAAGTTTACAAACAACATCGGACGTAAATAATGAGGCTGAGACAAAACTAAACATTAATACACAAAACCCGAACGAAATCATATTTTGACTTCGTTCGGGTTCATCTTTTACCACCGCTCCATCAAAATGCTCC
>NZ_AKIF01000274.1 GCF_000269905.1 Alkalibacillus haloalkaliphilus C5 | reverse complement strand
GGTGCCCGTTAAGGCACTCCTTCTTTATGCCATTTGTCCTTGTACATGTTTATACTGGTGATATAATAATACTTTTCGGCGCAATCGATTAAAGCGTCGAAAGTCAAAGGCTTGTCGCTTAATAACTTTTGTTTGATTATTAAGTCCTTCAACGTACCCGTTGTGTAAGTTATAACCAAAGCTATTCATGATCTCTTTTTGCCAATTTTGATGCGTCTTAATCGCTTGCTCAAACTCAGGTATCTCCGATTGTTTAACGATATCGTAAAACTCATATAAACTTGCTTTAATCTCCTTTAAATGATCTGTCCCTAATTCCTTAGCCTGATCAAACCAATCACAGAACCATTCTTTGAGTAAGTAAGCGTCAGTGAGTAGTTCTGATTTATCACAATAATGGTGAAGATACCACGTTTGCTTCTCTGTTATAGTACTGCTCCGTTTCATAAAAACATGGCGCATCCGCTTGCACTTCTTACGGTCATAGTCATCAAATATGCTCTGAACACGACGACGCACACGATCCAACGCCCAATAAATACAGCGTACAAAATGAAAACGGTCAGCCACAATAATCGGGACGTTTAACGCTTGATCGACAGCAGCTTTATACGATGGACTCATATCCATCACTACAACATTTACAGTATCCGCATGATCCTTTAAATAATGATATAAGGTGGACTTCTTACGATCTTTTAAGATGTCAATCGGTTCTCGTTTGATCGGATCGCTGATAATTGTTTGAAAGCGTTCACCGTCTGTATCGCCCTTAAAGTCATCAACCGCGATAATTGGTGGTAACTGTTCTGTTTTCTCAAGAAGAGATTCACTTATCACATCAAATCGCCTCATAACTGTCGTTGGTGAAACACCGAATCTTTCCGCTGCATCCTTAAATGTTTTACCGTGGATTGTTTCAAGCCCTAAGGATTGATTAAATTCTTGTGACTGCCTTTGGTAGCGTGCTTTTTTGTATTTGGTTAAAGCACAGAGTTGGTATCAGGTAAATGACACCCTACCTTTTAAGTGAAATTGTACAGCTACTCCAACAAATATTTTAGAGCCGAAAAAACCAAAACGATTATTCGTTCGGGTTTTATGTTCATCAA
>NZ_AKIF01000273.1 GCF_000269905.1 Alkalibacillus haloalkaliphilus C5 | reverse complement strand
ATATTGCAATTGGATTTGGTATTTTAGCGGTGCTTCGTATGTTTAAGGCGAAAAATCCATTTATACCACCTCATTTATTTAAAAGCCGTAACTATTTGGTGGCGATCTTGACGAGTTTCTTAGCAGTAGCTTGTCTATTCGGTCTTATGTTTACTGTTCCAATTATGCTACGTGAAGTCTATAGTTTATCAACGATGGAAATTGGTCTAGTTATGTTCCCGGGTGCTATTAGCGCTGCTTTAATCGGAAGAAAAGGAGGAAGACTTGTTGATCAAAAAGGGGCTCGGAAAGTTTACCTAGTCAGCTTAGCTTTATTATCAACTGGTTTTCTAATCGTTTCTTCTGCAGTCGGTTTAAGTCCATTAATCATTAGTTTAATGCTGATCTTCCCGATGATGTGCTTCCCATTAGTTCAAGCATCAGGTGCAGATTTATTAGCAAACTTGCTAGCTAAACACGAAACAGGTGTTGGTATGGGTGTGTTCAACTTACTAAACTTTGTTTCGGGAGCTTTAAGTGGTGCTATTGCAGGTGTTGTACTTGATATATTCCGGCCTGAAAATCCGGTGAACTTCTTGGCTGTAACAGGTGAAAGTGCTGTTTATAGTAACTTGTTCTTAACGTTTATGGGACTTGTCTTAATTGGTTTAATTGCGTTTAAACTAGTTTACCGCGATGGTGAGAAAATGGCTTAAAAGTTTATACACAAAACCCGAACGAAATCATACTGTGAATTTGTTCGGGTTTTCTAATTATCACTCCATCAAAATGCTTCGCTTTTACCCACAGGGCACAAGGGCAACATCTGCGCAAGCTTCCTCCGGTCGCTTTTCACAGTGTTTTCTTAGTTTTGATTTGAAATTTTTACTATTTGTTCTATGACCTCATTTGTTTTATCACTATTTTTTACAGTGAAAAGAAAGTCGGCTTCATCTTTATCAGGATCAACTACACCTTCAGCTTGTTGTCGCAGAAGTACTTCTTTAAAACTTGATGCACTTCTAAAAATGTTAGTGCTTCTTTCGCTATGAGTGACACGGTTAAGTAGAGTATCATCAGAGATATCAAAGTGTACAATGATCCTAATAAACTCATCCTTATTATAAATTTCATTTAGCATAAATTCTCTTCCTGCTTTAGAACGGTTAGAATTACATACTATAATATTCAAGTTTGTATTTTCTTTGGCATAGTCGACAATCAACCTTGAAATGGCATGTTTAAGCGTATTTGGAC
>NZ_AKIF01000272.1 GCF_000269905.1 Alkalibacillus haloalkaliphilus C5 | reverse complement strand
CTCTCGTTTAGAAGCCATTTTCACAGCATAAGGATGAGCTTTAATTTGTTTAGCCATTTGTTGTTGTTGGTAGCCTTTTTTCTTCAACAGTTTACATTGCAAGATTAACCTTACTTGTGAAGTGACTAATGCTAACAAAGCGATCGGTTCCTCGTTCTGTTTTTTTAATTCTTTTAGAATATTTAAGGCTTGTCCAAGTTGATTTTGTACTAACGCATCAATAAGTGAAAAGGAACTTGTTTCGGCATATGTACTAATTAATTGTTCAGCCTCACTAACTGTTACCTCTTGCTCTCCAAAGTAAAGAGACAGCTTAATTAATTCCTTTTGCAAAGCATCTAAATGATCGCCAATACGTTCTGTCATGAGTTCGATCACTTCATTTGGGAGCCTTAAGTTGTGTTGTTTTGCCATTGATTTAATCATTTCTTGCATATCGTTAACATGAGGTGGTGAACAATCCACTAATTCGCTATGTTCTTTAATCGTTTTAACAATCTTTTTACGTTGGTCTAATTTTTCATAAGGAGCCACAATAATCAATGTTGAAAAATCAGTTGGTTGAACTATATATTCTTCCAAAGCATTTATATCATGCTCTATATCGTTTTTCGTTTGGCCAGTTAAAAAGCTCGCCCGATTAATAATAACAATCTTATGTTCACTGAAGAATGGGAATGTTTCTACATCATGAATAGCTTCTTGGACTGCTATAGTTTCCATATCATAAGTTTGGATATCAGGCTCTGGGTCTGTGTTGTTTTTGACTGATTCAAATATCCGTTCTTTTACTTTTTGTATAAAATATGGTTCCTCACCAGACAATAAATATATAGGTGAAACACTTTTAATGTTTTGCTTAATTAATTGTTGTGCATGCATGAATTGTCCTCCTTCTTGTTTTATCGTATACTGATTTAAAGAAAATCACAAGATGACATAAACAATTCCATTAGCTTACACAAAAATTTAAAGAGAGGAACCGCTTTTGGCTCCTCCCAGTATCTATATAAACGCTAAAAACAAATCCCCGGGAAGTTTTGTCTTTAGCGACGTTTGGTGTTATACTTATTGTGTGTATAAACGGATTGTTTATGGCTGTTAAGTCTTTACAATTAACGTAATCGTGGTTTTCCACAACTTTTTGACATTCATCAAAAAATATAGATTTTTTTGATCGAATCGCTTATACTGATAGTGATTTAGGAGGGATGGTTGTGAACGAATTCGAACAGGATGTACAGTCCAAAAACA
>NZ_AKIF01000271.1 GCF_000269905.1 Alkalibacillus haloalkaliphilus C5 | reverse complement strand
TAAAATTTTATTTAAAAGGATTAGCGCAAATAATAATAGAAACGCAAACAAAACAATCGTCCAAAACTCTTGTCCTAGCTCCGTTTCATAAAAAGACTGGAAAACGAGCGCAGGAATAAAAACGTAGATCGTTACGGCGGACACAGAGCGAACGTCAAGTTTACGCCACTTTTGTAAGACGTAACCGATAAAAAATATAAGTACAATTGGTAAAACAACTTCTATAAATACACTCAAAACTGACACCTTCCTAAATGGAAACGGGAGCTCGGAACAGAACATTCCGGCGATTTCCCTTGCTTTTCCGGCGAAAAAATAATATTCCGGCGATAATTTCAATAATCCAGCGAACTGACTTTTAAATACAATAATAACTTTATTTTAAAGTTTCATAGTTATACTGTACACTATGAGTAAAACATTCGGAAAATTTTTAAGCTATAATAAGGGGGTTATATGATTGAAATTTTCTATATGCCAAATGGACATTGTACCTGGAGATCCTGAAGCGAACCGCAAGCGAGTCCAATCATGGGTTGAATCGATCATGAAGGGTGAAAACCCTGATACGATCGTCCTCCCTGAAATGTGGACGACTGCTTATACGTTACCGCAGCTAGAGGAGATTGCTGATCATAACGGTGAACCGTCACGCACCTTTTTACAACAACTTGCACAAAAACATGACGTCAACTTAATTGCCGGTTCTGTTGCTAATAAGAAAGAGGATGGGATTTACAATACAGCAGTCGTCATTGATCGTAAAGGTAATGTTGTCTATGAATATGATAAGGCTCACCTCGTGCCTATGTTAGATGAACCCAAGTATATGCAAGGTGGGAAGAAACGGCCTGAAGTGTTTGAACTTGAAGGGTTAAAGATCGGCCTAATCATTTGTTACGACCTGCGTTTTCCAGAAATTATTCGCCCGCTTGCTTTAGACGAAGCCCAAGCATTATTTATCGTTGCGGAATGGCCTGAAGCTCGAGCGAACCATTGGGAACACTTGCAAATTGCTCGTGCGATTGAAAACCAAATGTACGTCCTATCTGCCAATAGAATTGGGAGCTATAATAATGTAGAATTTAGTGGTCGCTCGATGGTCGTCAACCCGTGGGGTGATGTCCTTGAAAAAGGATCGCAACATAAAGAAGAAGTCATCACGACAACGCTAGATTTAGAGAAAGTGAAACAAGTTCGAAAAGACGTGCCGATCTTTGAAAGTCGTGTGCCTGACTTATATGATTGAGGTTGGGGT
>NZ_AKIF01000270.1 GCF_000269905.1 Alkalibacillus haloalkaliphilus C5 | reverse complement strand
CACTACTGTCATCTGGGAAGTGGAATGGACTGTTAACGATTAATTCACGAGGATAGTTCGTTAACATATCGACCCCATTATCAGTAATGACAAATGATTCACTCATCTCAATGCCATCATTTTCAAACCATAAGCCCGGAATAAAATGAAATGTCATGTTCGGCTTAAGTTCTGTTTTGTCTCCTCTTCGGATACTTGCTGTATGCTCACCCCAGTCAGGCGGATAATTTAACCCCATCGAATAACCTAAGCGCGATTCTTTTTCAATACCATACTTACGCGTTGATTCACGCCAAGCTTCTTCTAATTCTTCTAAATAAATGCCAGGCTTCGCTCGATCTAACACATTTTCAATACCTTCACGAACAATATGCGCTAAACGCTCTAACCTCTCTGGTGGTGAACCGATTGATACCGTTCTTGCTAATGGTGCATGGTAACGTTTATAACAACCACCAAGCTCAATAATGACCGCATTACCTTCTTCAAAATAGTTTTCCGACCAAGTTAAATGTGGTGTTGATGTGTTTTCTCCTGTAGGAAGCATTGGCACAATCGACGGATAATCACCACCAAACTCATCGGTCCCTTTTATTAATTCATAATAAATGGCTGCAGCCGCATCATTTTCTCTTGATCCTGTATGAATCGCTGAAACAGCAGCATCCATGGACTGCTCAGCAATTTTACCCGCACGGCGCATGAATTCTATTTCTTGATCTGACTTCATGATCCGCACCCAATTGACAAGTGACGTCGCATCTTTAAACGTTGCATTCGAAAGTTTTTGAAGCAAAGTCATATACGCCTTAGCAGAGAAATAATACTGATCCATCTCCACTCCAATGTGACGGTTGCCATGGCCAATTTCATTAAGAATTTCCGCGATAAACTCCATTGGATGATAATGCTCTGAATGCACGTAATAATCCGGATATGACATGATGTTTTCATCATACATCCACGTTGTTGCTTTAGCTCCATTCGCATCCATTAAGCGCCCAATCCAAATCGGCTGCGGTTCATCAATAATCACAACCAACATTTGATGAACGTAAAACGACCATGCATCATACCCCGATAAATAGTTCATATTGGCAGGGTCAGTAATGAGTAACACCTCAACCCCTTCCCTTGCCATCCGTTCCTTCGTATTCTTCAGCCGCTCTTGATACTCTAAAATATCAAACGTCAGCATGGTAAAGCCTCCCTTCTCTTAAATGACTGAATTTTTAAATATTTGTTACTGCTATTATATTGCGG
>NZ_AKIF01000269.1 GCF_000269905.1 Alkalibacillus haloalkaliphilus C5 | reverse complement strand
TACTAGAATTCAATAAAGAAGGTTTATGAAACAAAATAAATAATATGTTTCATAGGCAAACAAGCCACAAACCTTGATATAACAGCATTTTTGTATAAATGCTGTTTCTTTTTCAGTATTTAATAAACTTATTGTATTCGTCTATATATTAGGAAGAAACTCAATGGATATAAAACGAGGTGGTTAAATGGATCTGACAATGAGTTATAAAGAAGCTTATGAGGTTGTTAATGATCGTGGTTATGAAAGTTAAATAGATTATGTTAGTGCAATGTTTCCTAATAAACAACTACATAGTTGTAGTACTGGTTGGTATGAGCATGGCTCTAAATACATTTGTAAGCTAAAAGGTAGATATGGTGATGTCATAATAAGTTGGAGTGATCAAGGTGAATGAAGTGCAACCAATTAGAGATCCAGAAATGATTGAGAAAATGAAAAGCATTTTGCTTAAACAATCATACAGAGATTGGTTTATGTTTGTGATGGGGATTAATACAGGTTTGAGAATAAGTGACTTGTTAAGCCTGAAAGTAGAAGATGTGAAAAATAAAACACATATAACAATACAGGAGCAGAAAACAGGCAAAATGAAACGTTTCAGAATTAATAATGACCTGAATGATCATATAAGTGAATATATAGCAAACATGAGTGATCAGGACTATTTATTTAAGTCTAAAAGGTCTAATCAGCCGATAAAACGTGTACAAGCATACAAAATATTAAACGAAGCAGCACAAAAGGCAGGTGTTAGTGAAATAGGTACTCATACACTTAGAAAGACATTTGGCTATCACTTTTATAAAAGAACCAAAGATGTAGCACTGTTACAAGATATATTTAATCATTCAGCCCCATCAATTACACTCAGGTATATAGGTATTAACCAAGAAGTCATTGATAGAGCAATAGATGAATTTAGTCTTTAAATTTTGATAGAATGATATAGAGGTGATATTAAAATGACTTATGAAATGTACCACCTTGCAATAATATTTAAAAGAGCCTAGCGATAAAGCTAGGCTCTTTTAAACTCTTAAGATATTAATTGCATAAATTCTTCGCAATCGTCATCTTTGATTAAGTATTCATACTTTAAGAACTTGTCCAAAATCTGATCATTTAAAAAGTCTGGAACAAAAGTTATTGGAGCAGAATTGTAACGCTCACATTTATAAACATATTTGAGATCAATAATGGAAGGGAATCTTAAACCGGGACATTCCTCTTTTTTTAAAAGGAAATACCTATCTTTATCTTTGACAT
>NZ_AKIF01000268.1 GCF_000269905.1 Alkalibacillus haloalkaliphilus C5 | reverse complement strand
GCTAACGTATCTCATGAATTACGAACACCTATAACATCGATTCAAGGATTTGCTGAAACGTTATTAGAAGATGATTCGATTGATGAAGATAAACAAACGCAATTTTTAAAGATTATGAAGAAAGAAAGTAAACGTTTAAACATTCTCGTCCAAGACTTATTAGATTTATCTGTATTAGAAAAGGATGAGTATGAATTAAAGTTATCCACGTTTACAGCATCTAAATTAGTGAATGATATTAAAGCTATTGTAGACCAACCAGCTGAAGAAAAATCGCTAAACTTAGTATTCAATGTAAACGATGATTTAGAAATTCATGCTGATTATTACCGCTTGTATCAGCTAGCATTGAATTTAATCTCTAATTCAATTCAATACACAAATGAAGGCGGAAATATTACATTAACTATTGAAAAAGACGATGACGATGTTTTAATTGAAGTACAAGATAATGGGATTGGCATAGCAGAGAAATTCCACAATCGAATCTTTGAACGTTTCTATCGTGTTGATAAAGCAAGAAGTAGACATTCAGGAGGCACGGGACTTGGACTGTCCATTGTAAGACACATTACAGAAGCACATGATGGTCAAATTCAGATTGAAAGCCGTGAAGAGGAAGGAACAACAATAAAGGTTATTCTTCCACAAAAATAAACTAATCATTTGTTATAATAGTTACAACAGGAGATAAAGAGGTGTTAGAACGTGTCAAAAGAATTAGTATTAATCGACGGTAATAGTATTTTGTATCGTTCGTTCTTTGCTTTACCTTTATTAAGTAATGATCAAGGTGTGCATACGAATGCAGTGTTTGGATTTACGAAAATGATGTTAAAAGTTTTAGACGATCACGATCCTTCTCACATTTTAGTCGCATTCGATGCGGGTAAAACGACTTTTAGACATGAAACATATAAAGAATACAAAGGTGGTCGACAAAAAACACCACCAGAGCTATCAGAACAGTTTCCTATTATGCGAGAGCTTTTAGATGCTTTCGGTGTTAAGTATTATGAACTTGATCAATATGAAGCGGATGATATTATCGGTACGATGGTTAAAGAAGCGGACGATCAAGGTCAAAAGACGATTGTTTATTCAGGTGATAAAGACTTATTACAGCTCGCTTCAAATCACACAACTGTATCTTTAACAAGAAAAGGAATCTCTGAGATTGACCATTTCACCCCTGAATCGATCAAGGAAAAGATGGGGATTTCAAAAGAACAAATTATTGATTTAAAAGCTTTAATGGGTGATCAATCAGATAATAT
>NZ_AKIF01000267.1 GCF_000269905.1 Alkalibacillus haloalkaliphilus C5 | reverse complement strand
TTCGTTAAAGGATTAGGTGAAGGGTGGTTAGAACAAGAGAAATTTAAACATTGGTTAAAACAAGACTATGTCTATTTAGTCGAGTATTCAAGATTAATGGCTTTAGGTAGTGCTAAATCTAATGATTTAAAAACAATGACGACGTTTGCTAACCTTCTTCACGGTACATTAAATATGGAAATGGACCTTCATCGTCAATATGCGAGTAAATTTGGAATCACACCTGAAGAATTAGAGGAGACAGATGCAGCATCAACGACTACAGCTTATACGAGCTACATGCTAAATGTCTCACAACGCGGCGGAGTTGAGAATGTCGTGGCCTCTGTTTTGGCGTGTGCATGGAGCTATAATTTTATCGGCAAAGAGTTAGCGAATTGGCCAGGTGCTAAAGACCATGCGTTTTACGGTCACTGGGTTGAAATGTATTCATCTGATGAATTCACAGAGCTAGCCGAAGATTGCAAAACATTGATGAATGAACTAGCAGACGGTAAGCCAGAGCGTGAGTTAGCTGAATTAGAAGAGATCGTCGTTAAAACGAGTTTACTTGAGTATATGTTCTGGGACATGGCTGAGAATTTAGAAGAATGGCCAGTGAAAGTTGAAGAAGCGGCTAGGTAGCCAGACTGAAGTGAAAGGCAAGGTCTCAGTGCCTTGCCTTTTCAATTGTTAAAGTACGTCGATCAATTCTGTATCGGAATAAATAGAGATGAGTACGACAGCCTTACCATCTCCAATGTTTTTAACTAAATGAGGTACGCTTGCGTTCCAGCTAAATGAATCGCCAGCTTCAACAACTACAGAGTCTTCCCCTTGCTCAGCGAGGACTTTTCCTTCTAAAACTAGGTGGCTTTCTTCCCCTTCGTGTGAATGAGGTTCTCCAATTGTTGCACCAGGAGGGAATTCTACCATCATCATTCGCAATCCCCCCTTTGCCGTTAAATGTTCGATTTTTAAACCATTAAAAGTCGATTCATTCCTCGAGTCTTTTCTAACGACATGCATCTGTTGCTTTTTATCTAAAAGTAAGTATGGCATTGGAACATCTAAGAAGGAAGCAATGGTGCTTAACGTATTAATAGATGGGGATGTGTTATTGTTTTCAACATTACTGATGAACCCTTTTGATAGCCCAGTTCCTTCACACATTTGTGCAATTGTTATTTTCTTTCTGTTCCGAATCACTCTAATCTTTGTACCGATATCCAAAATAACCACCTCTAATTTGTTTACTAATAAGAAACTTATTTATATATTAGCAAATTAATAGTTGACAATCCAGCTTGATTTGTTTAAAG
>NZ_AKIF01000266.1 GCF_000269905.1 Alkalibacillus haloalkaliphilus C5 | reverse complement strand
AATAATTGGTTGGGCGTTTGATTCCGCTAATGATTGGGCAACTTTAACCGGATCACCATCACACGTTTCAATCCCATCACTAACAATGTATATTAAGTTTGTATGATTACTAGCGTCATACTCAGCTAAAGCTTCTCGGGATTGTTCTAATGCATCTGCTAATGGTGTCCAGCCCCTTGGTTCAAATTGATTGAGAGCTTCTTGAAAGTCGGATTCATCATATGACGCAAACCCATAGACCTGCTCAATCCCAGCACATGAGAGTTCTTTATCACTGGCCGAGCTCGAACCTTCATGACCGTATACCCGCAAAGACACATTAGCTGCCTCTGGCACTTCAGCCATAAAACTTTGAATCGCTTCCTTAGCGATATCCATTTGTGTTCGATTCCCTACATATGCGCCCATACTTCCACTTGCATCAAGGAGAATTTCCACATTGTAATTCTCCTTGAATTGAAAGCGGTCGTCAGGTGACTCAGGCGTCCCAGAAATAGCAAACTCCCATTTCCGAATGACATCGCGTGGGTTTTCATAGTCTTCTGCAAATAACCAATACAAATGGCGTAAATACAGTTCGTATTCTTCTTCTGAAGGATTATCACTCATAGGACCTAAAACTTCCATCTTATCAGCTACTTCATCAATGATATCTCGAACATAACCCTCATTTGCAAAAGGGCCTGGCATCTGAGATGCTAATCCTTCTATTGTTTCAGGGATTGGATCAATATCATCTAAGTTGACTACATCTTCCTGACTTTCAGTTGAAGTATCTTCATGGTTCTCTTCCTCTTCTTCAATTTCTTCATATTCAATTTCAACTTCTTTTTCCTCTTCGGTTTCATCAGCTGGAGAAACTTCCTCTTCTCCACCAAAGCAAGCTGTAAGAGAAACTACTATTACTAGTATTAGTATAGTTCGTAACAGTTTCATAAAATTTTCACCTTCATATTTAAAATCTAATCATTAGTTTCTCTCTCAAACGTTTCATCAATGGATTGTCTTGCCTCCTCGATTGTTTGTTCACTAAGTTCATCAAGACTTTTTTCCAATTGATCAATGGATTCGTTAATTTCATCGAATGTTTCGTCTAACAGTTCATTTAACTCTCGCCTTTGCTCTCTTGTGAAAAATCCTAAGTTCCCTGCAACATTAATTAATCTTGTTAAATTATTCTTTGTAGAACGAGCTCTTGCATTCCACTCATTCATAACACTTAAAATATCAAAATAGTGATCAATACTTAACGAATCAACATCTCTCATAGCATCCACTTTCCATTCTTCCCAAGCTTTTAATACTTCTTCA
>NZ_AKIF01000265.1 GCF_000269905.1 Alkalibacillus haloalkaliphilus C5 | reverse complement strand
ACTATTTAACAGTTAATCGGTCTATTATTTGTTAGTCCTGGTTTAATTCTAATATAATTACTTCGACACGACGATTCCTTTGTAAATCTTCTTCTGTTGCGTTATCTGAGACTGGTTTAAACTCAGCAAACCCTGTAGCTTGAAAGCGCGTCGGGTCTAAGCTGTGTTGATCAATAAAGTATCGTATAACACTACTTGCTCTTGCAGTGGATAATTCCCAATTAGATGGAAAGCGGTAAGTATCAATCGGCACATCATCTGTATGCCCTTCGACTTCTACATCATTTGGAATATTATTTAACAGTACTGCAACTTTATCTAAAAATGGTAGAAAATCATCAATAAGCTCAGCTTCACCCGAACTAAATAAGACTCTTTCTTGTAAAACTAAAACGACACCACGATCAGTTTGGCTCGCTGTAATAACATCATTCAACTCATGTTCATCTAAGTAATCTTGAATTTCTTCATACAATTGTTCTAAGTTTTCCTGATCTTCTGCTTCGGTGACCTCTTCCTCTTCTGCCACATCCTCGTCATCATCTTCTTCAGGCATGTCACCTTCTTCATAGTCTGTTGGATCTTCTAATGGAACCGCAGAAGGCATAAAGTCAAAAATAACATTTTGTCTGTAAGATTCAGCTACAGCATTAAATTTCACTGCATCAATTTGTGACATTGAAAATAGTAAAATAAAAAACACTAAGATTAATGTCACCATATCAGAATATGTAACCATCCAAATCGGAGCACTACGTTTAGGCTGCGCTCTTTTTTTAGGCTTCATTTTGAATCTCCTCTGCCTCAAAATCCTCTTTGTTCTTTTCCTTCAAATCTTCACTAGACAAAAATGCACTTAATTTTTCCTCTAAAATTTTCGGATTCTGGCCAGATTGAACGCCTAAAACACCTTCAACAATTACTTGTTTCATGAACACTTCTTCTTCTGTTCTAGAAACTAATTTACCTGCTATTGGGAGGAAAACTAAGTTTGCTAGAATCATTCCATAGAAAGTTGTTAATAAGGCAACAGCCATACTCGGACCAATTGTACCTGGGTCATCTAAATGATTAAGCATTAAAATTAAACCAATTAAAGTACCGATCATTCCCCAAGCTGGCGCGTATTCACCCGCCTTTTCAATAATTGATCGCCCTTTATTATGGCGTTCTTCCATAGCTGCAATTTCTGCATTCATAATGTCATTAATTACTTCAGGCTCTATACCATCAATAGCTAAGTATACGCCTTTCTTAATAAATTGATCATCCAGTTGTTCAACTTCACCTTCTAAAGCTAGTAGCCCTTCTCGTCTAGCTTTTTCAGA
>NZ_AKIF01000264.1 GCF_000269905.1 Alkalibacillus haloalkaliphilus C5 | reverse complement strand
ATAAAACAAGTCCAACTCGCCTAACCCTTGACCACGCCCGTCATAGACGAGCGCGATCTTCACATCTTTTGCATAACGCATTAATGATTCAATAACGTAATATTCTTGTGGGGTGAAACGGTGAAACCCGTCAATGTAAATCGTCGCGTCTTTTAACACGTTCGTTTCAGCAAGCTTTTCAACAAGCATATTGAGTTGGTCTTCACTATCCACGTAATGCCCTTTTAACTGTTGATCTAATCTTTCATAAATCATCGATAAATCTTCTAATTTATGTTTTAACGCCACTTCATTCGGCGTTAAATGTTCGAACTGATTCAACTCAGCAAGCACACGTTGAAGTGTCTCAGGTGTAACGCGATAACGCTTTAATTCAGTAATCATCGTCTCAAGCTGATCGATAAACCCTTGCTTATCCATCGCCTTTTGAAACGCGTCAAATGACTCTTGATGCTCTTCCGCAATTTTACGCAGTAACATTTGAATACCCGTTGACGTAATAAACGGCTTTGTTCCGCCACCGACTTCTTGGAACACATACCACGCTAAACGCGAAAAGCTAAACACTTGAGCACGAATCGAGCCTGCTAAATCACTTTTTCGTAGTAAATCATACTCTTGTTGGAACGCCATTTGGTCTGGCACGATATAAAAGATTGGATCTCCTTTTGGATCTTGCTTTAATTCACGTTCGATCTCTTCTAAACAGTACGAGCCAATTTCCGCTCCAGCTCGTCCTAAAATAAACTGTAATCCCACATGCGCTCCCCCCTTTTTAATTGCTTTATAGCGCTTCTCCATCTTCTCGTTCTACATCGACTTTCATTCGCTTCTCAATATACTTACCTAACAACCAAAACAGGCCGATTGCCACTCCAAGAATAATCGTTCTAACCGGATTCTGCGCAAAAGATGCAATACTGTCGCCGACATATGATACTGAGAAAATCATAACTGCCTTACCTAATGCGAGGGCTAAAATGACTTGTTGGATCGACATCTTCGTAAATGCAGCGACGACATTTAACAACGCTGATGGCGAAAACGGAAAGCATAACAACAAGAACAACGGACCAAATCCACGACGGTCAAAAAACGACGTGATCTTCTGAATATGGCGTTGATATTTAATCCGCCTCACCCAACGAAAACGTTCACTTTTACGGACTAAAATAAAGACTAGAATCGCTCCGGCTAAACTACCCATCCAAGAAAATAAAAAGCCCATTACGAGTCCATATACAACCGAATTCGCTAATATAAAGACGATTATAGGCAATACTGGGATAAACGCTTCAATAAACGGTAAAAGAATCCCAGGTAGCGGTCCGAAACTCCCATAAAACTCTAATAATTGAATGATGAAATCACCTATAACTGAATCTGATATAAGGTCATGTAGCTCTTCTAA
>NZ_AKIF01000263.1 GCF_000269905.1 Alkalibacillus haloalkaliphilus C5 | reverse complement strand
TTACATATGCTTGACTCACTTCATCAACTTGGTCTGTTACATCATCTGCTACTTCTTCAGCAACGTGAAAACGCATCATACCATCTTGACCTCTGTCTCGATCAGTTGTACCTGTTCCTGTCCCCATTTGGTTACCTTGGCGATCCATTTGTCCTTGACGATCAGTTACATTCATTTGACCATCTTGTTGACCTGTTCTGTCACCTGATTGTTGGTTACCTGTTTGGTTGTCACCCATTAAGTTAGTATCCCCTGGTTGACAAGCAGCCATTGCTAAAAATAATACAAGCATGAACGGAACTACCCAAAAGCGCATATTCCAGCCTCCTTTCCTCATTAATCTAGTCTTAGTATGGAAAGGGACGTAAAATAATATGCTTATTCAAGGCGAAAGTATATTACCATTTATTACTATATTAATTTTGCACTGCAAACATCTTGTTTAATGAGCTGTCAACGAACTTGTACTCCTCAACTTTTTGCGGTAACTGTTCAATCGAAAATTGATCAACATTTGTCCATCCTCTAAGACCCACAACGTTTTAGCTAAGTGATGGATGACGTGCCAATCATGTGTAATGAAAACAATTGTCACTCCATCTTCATTAAGCAAACTTAACCATCGCAACATATCATGTTTCGCTGCTAAATCTACACCTACAAACGCTTCATCTAAAAAAATGATATCTGGTTTATGAATTAAGCCAACTGCTAAATTTAATTTTCTAGCCATTCCTCCACTTAACTCTTCAACCTTTTTCTTTTTAATCTCATTTAAACTTAGCGCATTCAACATCGCTTCAATAAATTCACGGTCTTTTTGTTTCGTCATTTTTTTGTAGAAAGATAAGTGATCCTTTACTGTCATATTTGGAAAGAGAGCTAGCTGTTGTGGGATATATCCAACAGGCTTTGACGTGAAATTGCCTTGTTTATAAACACCTTTATTTGGCTCAATTAATCCAGCCATCACTTTTAATAATGTTGATTTTCCTGCACCATTTGGGCCGAATAAACAAATTGAATCTCCTTGCTTGACTTCAGCTGATATACCATTCAATATCATTTTGTTCTTCTTTTTATATGTGATGTTATTTAATTGAAGCATAAACTTGCACCTCTTTCCATCAACTTAGCCACATCGGAATTAAGAAATAAATCCACCATGCTTCACCAATGATCTGCCAATCGGCTAACATAAACATTACAACAGAGACAACCCAATACATAATAGTTAACGCTAAAAATGTCTTGCGATTCTTTAGCAACAAATTAAAGATCAATAACAATAACACGGAAACAATACAAAGGGAAAACAAACTCATCAAAGTGGTTGTAGCCAGTTGAATGTTTAAATATGAACATATTAAACCAACCCCACTTAATAAAACACCAATGAACACGACCATTAA
>NZ_AKIF01000262.1 GCF_000269905.1 Alkalibacillus haloalkaliphilus C5 | reverse complement strand
GAACTACACGTTTTTGTTCCATTGAATCCCCCTCCTACTCTCTATATACATTGAACCACTTCGTATATATTTGCCAAAACGTACTTAGGAACCTTTTTCCATCCGTCTAAAGGCTGAAAAAATTTACATTACCCCATTAACATGAAGACAAATTAATAACTGCTACATATGATTTGTGATAAAATAAAATTAGAAATAAATATATTTAAGAAGGGGGAAACGGGATGCTTGTTGAATCATTTGGAAACGATGGATTGATTTTTTTAATCGCCTTTTTACTTTTAAGTGGTATTGTTGCCGCTAAATTCTCAAGTCGATTAGGCCTCCCTTCACTTGTACTCTTTATAGCTGTCGGTATGGCAGTTGGTAGTGATGGGTTAGGAATTATATATTTTGATAATGTTGAGATTGCTCAACTTATCGGTATTCTTGCATTAATTATTATATTATTTGAAGGTGGTCTACAAGCGAAGTGGAAGACGATCCGGTCTGTCGCAGCACCTTCAATTTCACTTGCTACAGCAGGTGTGTTTTTTACCGCACTTATTACAGGGTCAGCAGTCTATTTAATTCTCGATGTCACGTGGTTAGAGGCGTTATTATTTGGAGCAATTGTAGGTTCAACTGATGCTGCTGCCGTATTCGCAACATTAAAAGAACGTAATATAAAAGCGAAAATGGGTGCAACGTTAGAAGCAGAGTCAGGGACAAACGACCCAATGGCTGTTTTCTTAACTATTATGTTTATTGAGTTAATTATTAGTGATGATTCCAGTCTATGGATGTTAATTCCTTCATTCTTTTGGCAAATGGGAGTTGGGTTAGTACTTGGTTTAGCTATTGGTAAATTAGCTTATAAGGCAATTAATAAAATTAACCTTGAATCAAGTGGACTTTATCCAATACTAGCTATATCGTTCGCGTTTGTTACATATAGTGCTGCATCTTTCATCGATGCTAGTGGATTTCTAGCTGTATATGTAGCAGCCTTAGTTATTGGTAACTCTGAATTGACATACCGTCATTCAATATTCCAATTCAATGAAGGCCTTGCCTGGACTGCTCAAATTATGATGTTTATTATCCTAGGGCTTTTAGCTTTTCCTGAGCAAGTATTCCAGCTATCAAACATTTTTGCGGGAGTACTCATTTCATTAGTGTTAATTTTCATTGCAAGACCAGTAGCTGTATTCTTATCAACAATAAAGATGAAATATACACTAAAGGAAAGGCTCTTTATATCGTGGGCTGGTTTGCGTGGAGCTGTACCAATTGTATTAGCAACTTTCCCAATTGTAGCAGGCATTGAAGGTGCTGATAAATTCTTTAACATTATTTTCTTCGTCGTCTTAACATCTGCATTAATTCAAGGTTCAACGATTTCTAATGTTGCAAATCGTCTCGGTCTAATGGGGCCTACTAAAGATACACCACACCATTCAATTG
>NZ_AKIF01000261.1 GCF_000269905.1 Alkalibacillus haloalkaliphilus C5 | reverse complement strand
GGCTCTTTGTCAAATAACGTTGGTAAGAAATATAGCCCAACCAAATTAACTACATTATTTTACTTCCTATCCACCGCTTAAGCGGTGGATAGCTTTTTATTTTGATTTATAGATGCAGGTTTAAAATAGAAGTGTAATAAGATTCGTTTTTTGTAATTTTGAAAATTTCTGTAGCCATAGGCTACACGATTTAAAACTTTAATTTTATTATTAATCCCCTCAATTCTTCCGTTATTATAAGGGTATTTAAAGCTATTCATGATATATGGTAAGTGTTTTTTGAGTGTTTTTATGCTAGTTCTAAAATATCCGTTTATTTCTGCTTGTCGCTTTTCATTTAGAAGCATGTTCAGATTATTAAATTCTTGTCTTGTGATAGCTCGTAATAACGTTTGATATAACTCATAATTAGTGGAAAGCTCCTCATCATAAGCTAACATCTCTTGTACAATGGATCGTTCAGTGCGTTGTCCAAATAATTTGTAGTATCTATATTCTGTTGATAAAAGATCAGATTGATTTTTTAGGATCAACTTCCAGTAACCTTTCAAACGTCGATATTTCTTTAAATCTTCGTTATTAGATGTGTTAAATGTGTTCATGACTTTAATACGTGTTTTATTCATGGATCGATTAATCAGTTGGATTATATGGAATCGATCTATTATGATATCTGCATTAGGAAACAACTCTTTAATAACACTAACATAAGCACTATTCATATCTATAGTAACAGTCTTAACGCGTTTTCTATGGGTTAAGTCATAGTATGTAATAAAATGATCACGAATCATTTTATTCGTTCGACCTTCAAGAGTATCTAATATTTCACCTGTTTCAGCGTTAATATATTCAAAAGCCATTTTTCCTTTTGCATATTTAAATTCATCAAATGATAAGTGTTCTGGTAATGCACGGTAGTGCGGTTTAAAATGCTTAGCAGCATCATTAATAACACGTTGTACAGTAGCATGAGAAACACAACAATCTCGAGAGATGTTGGTGATAGATTGTGCTTCGCTACATTTAACGGCGACTTCGGATTTAACATTATTTGATATGAAACAATGTTTCTTCACAATAGGTGTTTCCGCTGTGAAACTTGATTGGCAATCTTTACAAAAGAAACGTTGTTTCTTAAGCACTAAATATGTTGGTCTCATACCTGACATGTTAAGGGTTATTCGGGATTTCTGTGAACCGTTTTTATAAATTGATGAACCTTCCTTTTTGGCACCACACTTTAAACAGCTATTAGGCTCGTAGGATAATCGTCCATGAATAAATTGATAAGCGATTCCTTTATGAGTTCCATAGGTTACACAGTCTTCTTCAAAGGTAATGTTTTCATCTTGAATATCGAGTAAATTTTTAATATTATTAGACATAGACAAGTGAGCTCCCTTCAGGTTTGGTTTTGGTCGACTATAATTCTAAAGGGAAACTCACTTGTTTTCTATATGTAATAACAAAAAAACGCTAGTGAGTTATCTAATATTGCCATCTGTCAATTGACAGATGGCAATATATTTACCCACCAACGTTATTTATTG
>NZ_AKIF01000260.1 GCF_000269905.1 Alkalibacillus haloalkaliphilus C5 | reverse complement strand
TAATCGGTGGTTATTACAAGGCGAAAGAAGGCGTGCTTGATTTAGTTCACGATCGTACGTTAAATGTTGAGATTTTAATGATCATTGCAGCGGTTGGTGCAGCATCAATCGGTTATTGGCATGAAGGAGCTATTTTAATATTTATTTTCTCTGTAAGTGGTGCACTTGAGACGTATGCGAATCAAAGAAGTGAGCGTGATCTTTCTAAGTTAATTCAACTTGCACCTGATGAAGCCAATAAGTTAAATGGTGATGAATCTGTCACGCAAGTCCGATTAGACGATTTAAAAATTGGTGACCGAGTACTTGTGAAAAATGGTGAAAGAATTCCAGTTGATGGTGTCATTTTAAGTGGTCACAGTTCAGTTGATGAGTCAACAATCACAGGTGAGTCACTTCCAGTTGATAAAAAGGAACAAGATGAAGTGTATAACGGGACGATTAATGGTGCGGGGTCACTCGTTGTAAAAGTGACGAAAGAAAACAAAGATTCGTTGTTCCAAAAGATGATTCGTCTTGTGGAAGAAGCAAAAGAAAACCGCCCACCAAGTCAGCAGTTAATTGAAAAAATTGAAGGGCCTTATGTTATTACGGTCTTAGTCGTCGTTGGTATTATGCTAATATCCCCATTAATATTTGGCTTTAATTTTGAAGAGACATTTTATCGCGCGATGGTGTTGTTAGTTGTAGCATCACCGTGTGCTGTTGTTGCTTCAATTATGCCGACGCTTTTATCGGCCATCAGTACTGGCGCTAGGAAAGGCGTGTTGATGAAAGGCGGCATGTATCTCGAACAACTTTCAAAGATGAAGGCTGTGGCGTTTGATAAAACAGGTACGATTACTAAAGGTGAACCCGTTGTAACAGATTTTTATGTGACAAATGGTGTCGATCGAGTCGATGCTTTAAATCAAGTTGTAGCGATAGAAAGGCAGTCCAACCATCCAATTGCAGAGGCGATTGTCGCATATGGTGAGAAGCAAAATGTGGAGAATGGACTTGATGTAGATTGGACTGAAGGGTTAACTGGACACGGTGTAAAAGCCGTCGTGCAAGATGAAACGTGGTATATCGGAAATGAACAGCTCGTCGGTGAAATATTATCAGGTGATGAGTTGCCAGAAGAGATTGAAGATCGGAAATCAGCACTTCAAAATGAAGGCAAGACAATTATGTTCATTGTGAAAGGTAGTAAAGTCATCGGTTTAATGGCAGTAAAAGATGAAATCCGTCCCGAAGCAAAGGCGTTAATTCAGTCATTAAATGATCGTGGTATTAAGACGATTATGATAACAGGCGACCACGAACAAACAGCAAGGAAAATTAGTGAAGAAGCTGGCATTAATGAGTGGATTTCGCAATGTCTTCCCGAAGAAAAAGTCCATCAAGTAGATGACTTGAGAAAACAATACGGTTCGGTTGCGATGGTCGGTGACGGTGTGAATGACGCACCGGCTATGGCAAAAGCGGATATCGGAATTGCGATGGGATCTGGAACTGATGTAGCAATCGAGACGTCTGATATGGTGCTTATGAATAGTGAACTACAAAACATTAACTT
>NZ_AKIF01000259.1 GCF_000269905.1 Alkalibacillus haloalkaliphilus C5 | reverse complement strand
CAGCTTGTAGAGAAACCCCCATGTTTTTCTACAAGCTTTTTCAATTATAGTTGAAGTGATTTATAAATAAGGTACTAAAAAATGATAAGTTAAAATGAAAAAGACTCTCCTTCACCTAGACCACACGGTCTAGGTAGAGGGCAATCTTCTTCATGTTCTGACAAGCAGCTGTCATAAGCGCTTGCTCTCGAACATTTTCTTTCCCGCGCAAACGACAATAACGCAGCCCATGCAATTCTTTTGAATCTGCAAAGCTACGTTCTACCTTTTCTTTTCGCATTCGATATATCCATTTTCCTTCATTAGTAAGCCGGTTTTGTCTAACCTTTTCTTTACTCTCTTCCCATACGTGACGAGTTATTATCTTCTGATGATTCTTGCTTTGTGTACACTGATCTAATAATGGACAACTTTTACAAACCTCAGGGTTTGATTTATACTGCCTGTAGCCATTTCGGTCTGTGGTAGCATATGTTAAGTCATGTCCTTCAGGACAAGTATATTTATCATCTTCAGCATTATAATGGTATTTCCATTTTGGAAGAAAACCTTTACGACTTTTATAACGACGGTGAGCAATAACACCAAATATATCTCTATCTTCTAATCCACGACAAATTGGAACCGTTAAATAACCAGAATCTAAACCAACAGCTTCTACATCGAATCCGAAGCGTTCTATCTGGTGATCTAACCGCTCTAAGTATGGTTTTGAATCATGAATGTTTCCAGCAGTAACATGTACATCTGTTATGATATTATACTTAAGGTCCGTAGTGCGGTGGTCTAAATAGAAAAAGCCTTCAGGCTTATTCTCGCGGTATAAATAACCACTTTCAGGGTCTGTGTCACTAACCTTAACTTCTTTTGTTTTCTTCACCTCCTCCTTCTGCTTTAAAGGCTTTTTTCCATGATGTACACGATCTTTTTCAATAGCATCATTTAAGTCATCAATATAATCTGCTGTTTCAACTTCCACCTCTTCTTTATAAAACTTTCGCTTATTAGCATTTGCTTTTAGATGCGTCGAATCTGTAAATAGTACACGTCCGCTTACCATTCGATGATTCATGGCTTGGAGTACAATTTCATCAAATATCTCCTGAAAAACATCAGTATCTTTGAAGCGTGTACGTCGGTTCCAGCTGATAGTTGAATGATGCGGAACTGGATCTGTCAGGTTTAATCCAAGAAACCATCTATAAGCTACATTTGTCTGTATCTGTCTTTCCAGCTCTCGTTCGGAGCGAATACCAAAAAAATATCCAATAAACATCATTTTAAATAAGATAAGTGGATCGAGCGAAGGTCGACCATTATCTTCTGAATAGTAAGTACGAACTTTTTCAGGAATAAATGAAAAATCTATGTATTGATCTATTTTTCGTAACAAGTGATCTTCAGGTACAAGTTCATCAATTGTCACCATTTCAATCTCCATTTGACGCTCTTTATTACTATTAAACATTCTGACACCACCTTTAATAATATAATTATATTATAACAAATTAACGCGGTGAATTGATGAAGTTATTGTAAAAAAATAGACTGCCGAGACTTTCTCGACAGTCTG
>NZ_AKIF01000258.1 GCF_000269905.1 Alkalibacillus haloalkaliphilus C5 | reverse complement strand
CTGGTTTTGGCTGACTTGGGGCCTGAAGCAACACGCGTTTCGATCATACTTGCATTCTCTAATCCAGGGGCAAATTTAAAAGCGACTTTTAAAATGTCGAACACGCTTTTTGCTTTAATATTTGGGTTAAAATCATCGTTTGCTTCATGTTCTGCACCGACAGCTATGCGACCGCCATCAAAGCCGACAATATATTTGTTATTCGGTAACATAACTACAGGCCAATCTCCAGTCTGTTCTTCTGGCATGCTTAAATATATGATTTGCGTTTTCGTTGAGGTGACTGGAAATTCGACACCACATGTTTGTAATAGTTGCTGTGCCCATGCTCCGTTTGTCGCGATAATTTGTTCAGGGTGATACGTTTCGCCGCTAACGGTTACGCACTTTCCATCCGCTTCTAGTTGTGCATAGCCTTTGATCACTTTTGCGCTGTAATGTTGAGCACCTTGCACAAGCGCTTGACGTAAAGTAGCGCCATTAACACGACCACCGCCACTAATTTTGACCGCGCCCATTATGTCAGACATAACAGGGACGGCATTGGAGACTTGTTGATCAGTAAGTTGTGTAACTTGTCCGATCTCTGGTGCTTCTTCACGTCTAGCTTCGACGTCTTCCACCATTTTAGCTAATTTGTCATCACTTTTATGTAAATGTAACGAACTGACTTGAGCATAGCTCGTTTCTGTTATACCGATTTCGTTCAATTGATTTATGATGTCACGATAATAGGCAGCACCATGCTTAATGACGTCATATAAAGACTCGTTTCTTTTTTGTGAAAGCCACGGACTAATAATGCCAGCTGCTGCACGCGTTGCTTCGCCATTATTTTCGTTGTCAACTAACGTCACATCACGCCCAGCTTTTGCTAAATGATAAGCAGTGGATGCCCCTAAAATACCAGCGCCAATTACGAGATATTGTGTCAAAAATGATTCTCCTTTAATTACATCATCGTGCTTTTAGTGTAGCAGTTTGCACCCACTTCGAGAAGTGATTATGTTAAAATGAAACTATTCGAAACAGTCTAGAAAGGAACTTCTATATGAGTGAGATACAAGATTACGGACGGCTTCGAGACAATAAGCCGTTTATTTTTGTTTGGCTGGCCGGGATTTGTGCGATGCTTGGGTTTGCGATGCTATTTTTAACAACGTCGTGGTATGTAATTGATGAATTAGAACGTCCAGCATTAGTTGGGCTCGTGTTAGTGATGATTACGGTCCCACGAGTTATTATGATGGTTTTCGGTGGGGTTGTTGCTGACAGGTTCAAAAAATCGAAAATCATGTTCACAACTAATTTACTACAAACGCTACTGATTTCGACGATGGCTTATTTAGTAACACAAGATCAATTAGGTGTAGCAGCTTTAGTTATCATTACGTTTTTATTCGGATTCTTTGACGCTTTCTTTTATCCTGCTGTCACAGCACTTATTCCGATTTTAGTCGGGCGTGAAAATATACAACGGGCAAACTCGCTTTTCCACGGATCGATTGAATTGATGTTTATGTTCGGTCCAGTTATCGCCGGTATATTACTTACGGTATCAACCTTTGGAACGACGATGACTGTTGCGGCTATATTCGTTTCATTGTCAG
>NZ_AKIF01000257.1 GCF_000269905.1 Alkalibacillus haloalkaliphilus C5 | reverse complement strand
TCGTGTATTGGTGGAATATTTCTTAATAAATTCATTCAATCGCCCCATAATTTAATTATCTCAACGCCATTATAGCCTAATTGAGTGCCAACAATAAAGAAGCCCACCGTTTAACTAAACGAGCGGGCTATCTATCGGTTTTAAGATTTCATTTCTTTAATAACATGCTCAGCCTCAGGAAATACACCAGTATCTAGTTTTGAATATAACTTTTCACCATCAACTGTTACTTCAAAAGCTCCACCAGACGCTGGTATCAATTTCATTTCTGAAATGTCGTGACGGAATTCAGTAAATAGCTCATCTGCGAAACTCGCAGCTTTTGGCGCGTAGTTTCACTGCATGCAAAACTCAATTGATACTTTATAACTCATAGTTTCTACCCCCTTCTTTAAATACTAGCCTATAAAATAACATAACCTTTTTCAACAATTTTCAATCATTTTCTAGTAAAATGTAAATGAATATACTATTGTAACCTTTGGAGGTGATTCATATGAGTAAGGAACGTGATGAAATTTTACGTCTAACTTCCCTTTCATCTAAAGCTGGTTGAGGTTGTAAACTCGCACCGAGCGAGCTGACTCAAGTGTTGAGTCAAGTAGAACGAAAATCAGATGACCCTCAAGTATTGTATAGTCAAAACAGTTCAGACGATGCAGGTGTTTATCAAATAACAGATGAACTAGCAATGGTTCAAACAGTTGATTATTTCACTCCAATTGTCGATGATGCATACACATTTGGACAAATTGCAGCCGCTAATGCTTTAAGTGATGTTTATGCTATGGGTGCTGATGCGAAAACAGCTTTAAACATCGTTGGTTTTTCTGTGAAGAAATATGGATCAGATGTATTAGCTGAAGTGCTTCAAGGGGCTGAAGATAAAGTACATGAAGCTGAAGCATCTATTATAGGTGGTCATTCGATTGATGATGATGAACCGAAATTCGGTCTGTCTGTAACTGGGTTCGTGCATCCTAATCAATTATGGACGAATAGTCAAGCACAAACAGGTGATGTACTAGTTCTTACGAAACCAATCGGTATTGGAATCATCACAACAGCTATTAAGAAAGGCAAAGCATCTCAACATTTAGCAGATGAAGCGATTAAATGGATGGCTCAATTAAATAAGTATGCAGCAGAACATCTACGTCCATTCAAGCCGCATGCTGTAACAGATGTCACAGGTTTTGGGTTATTAGGTCATGCTTTAGAAATTGCTAAAGGTAGTGAAAAATCACTAATTATAAACCATGATCAAGTTCCTGTTATTCAAGGCGTTAAAGAACTTGTTGAACAAGGTGCTGTTCCTGGTGGTACTAAAGCTAACCTTAAATGGTTAGATCAAGATGTAACATTTGAAGCACAAGTACAGGAAGAGTCAAAGTTAGTCTTAGCTGATGCAATTACTTCAGGTGGATTATTAATCTCAATGGATCGTAATCAAGCTGAGCAGTATGTTAAACAAATGGATGAAGTGTTTGGCGATCGAGCTTATATTATCGGTGAAGTTATTGAAGGGTCTGAAAAAAGTATTTATGTAAAATAAAAATGCACGAGGTTTGAGAGAACTAATAGTTAATACAAAAACCCGAACGAAATCACATTTTGAATTCGTTCGGGTTAAGCTTTTAGCT
>NZ_AKIF01000256.1 GCF_000269905.1 Alkalibacillus haloalkaliphilus C5 | reverse complement strand
AACACCTACTTGGCCAGCTTCTTGTTGATCACGTCTTACATTAGATAAGTAAGCACCACTTTCTAATACATTTGATGCTTCTTCGCGATTGAGCCCTACTTCATCTGCAGTATCAAGTAAAACTTCATGATCGCCTACATCTAAACCTTTTGTGAAATAGGCTTTCATAAGCTCTTCCATCAGTTCATATAACTTACCTTCTTGTTTAGCAAATTGACTTAAACGGTGGGCATCTTCCGTGTTTGTCGGGATTACTGAGTCAAAGTTGAACTCCAATCCAACTTCTTTAGCTTGTTGTGCCATTTGCGCATTCATTTCTTTTCCTTGTTGATAAGGAACTTGATATTTATTCGCTAACATTTGGTGAATGTCATCGTACTGACCTTTTTCTACTGTTGGGTCGAGTTGAAAGCTTTTAAATGTCACCTCAACTTCATCCCCATAGTTGAATTGTTGTAAGGCCTGTTCAAAGCGCCTTTTACCTATATAACAAAACGGACAAACGACGTCCGACCAAATTTCTACTTTCATGAATAGAACCTCCAACAACATTTTTCAGTTCTCATTATTCATGAATTTAGCTTGAAAATCAAATTATTTGTACTACCAACCAATTTCATCAAGGTCAACAAATACAGGAATTAGAGCTTCATCATAAAGATCAATGATTTCATGTTCAACTTGTTCTGTTTGAACAATCTCACCGATTCTTTGTAAAATTTCTCGGTCTGTATCTTCTTCTCTCGCTGCAATAATATTAATATATGGCGTTGCTGTATCACCTTCGATAAAGATCGAGTCATCATTCGGTTGAAAATCAGCTTCACGGGCAACGCCGTTATTAATGACTGAAATATCAACGTCTGGTAATACACGTGGAGTTTGTGCTGCAACTACAGGCTCAAACTCCAGTCCTTTAGGATTCTCAACAATCTTATCGAGTTCACCATAACCATTAAAACCTTCTTCTAACTCAATCAAGCCAGCTTCTTCTAATAACAATAAAGCTCGACCCATATTAGTTGCTTCTTGAGGTAATGCGACAATACCATCGTCAGGAACTTCTTCAATGGACTCATGCTCGTCTGAATAAACTGCCATAGGAGCGATATATGTCGTTGCGATTGGCTCTAGACTTAAATCATGCTCTTCAATGAATTCATCAAAATACGAAACAGTTTGAAAGGCATTAATGTCAACATCCCCATCTTCTAACGCCATATTCGGCCTGACGTAATCCGCGAATTCAATTAACTCTAATTCTACTCCTTCTTCTTCATACACAATATCCGCTACTTCCTCCCATAATGGAACACCTGAGCCGTTCAAACCTACTTTAATGGTTTCATCACTTGATCCACATCCTGCTAAAATAACTGTTATAACGATTGCTCCCAATAAAGCTTTAATTGTTGTTTTCATTTGTTATTCCTCCTAGTTTATAATCGTCGAAGTTTTTTAGATAAATAATTACCGATTGCCTGGAACGCTTGTACAATTATGATTAATAAAATGACAGTGACAATCATAATATCTGTTTCAAAACGTTGATATCCGTAAGAGATTGCTAAATCACCTAGGCCACCACCACCAACAAAACCTGCCATTGCAGAAGCACCGACTAATCCAATGGACGCAATCGCATTGAACTTAACG
>NZ_AKIF01000255.1 GCF_000269905.1 Alkalibacillus haloalkaliphilus C5 | reverse complement strand
ATTTCGATTTTAAGTTATGAAGAGCTATACAATGAAGCGGTTAATAAATTTGGTCAGGAAGAAGTAGAAAAAAGAAGGGCAAACTTATTAAATGAAAGACAGACTGGCGATCGCGATTTTTCAACGATTCTTGTACAAGATCTAGCCTATCTATGTAGTCATTTAGCGCCGATGATCGTGTTATTTTATAGTCCACCTTTTTACCCTGCTGTTACGAGTGAACAAAATACAACGGTAAAAAGGCTTGTAAAAAGTATAGAAGAGAAGATGAAAGGTGAAGGTGCTAACCCAATTACGTTGTCATATTTCAACGGTATTTCTGATTTAAGCTTTGTTGGAGAAACGACGAGTAGTGAAGCGGACTTTGATCAACTAGCAATGAATTTACCAATGCAACAATTTCAGGGAAATTATATTCCAAAACAAAAGTGGGCTATTCCAACATTAAATGTAGGTCCTCTAGGTAAAGATGCACACCAGTGGTCAGAAAGGTTAGAGCTGACTTATTCCTTTGAAAAGTTACCAACGATCATTGATCATACAATTCGCGAAACATTTAAGTGAATTATTTGAAAATAGATGCAATTTTTAATTTTTGTAGTATAATAATAGCAAAATGAAACAAAAGGTGGAACAGACATTATGACACATCAATTAATCCATCAAATTACCGTTCCGACACCGTATGCCGTTGGAGATGTACATTGTTATCTATATATGGGTGAGAAAGTGACACTATTTGATGCAGGTGTGAATACCGAAGAAGCGTGGGAAGCTTTCCAACAACAATTAAAAGAGATTGGTTTAGAGTCATCTGATATTAAACAGATTGTGTTAACGCACCATCATCCTGATCACACTGGGCTTATCGAGCACTTTAGACAAGTAGAAGCAATTTATGGCCACCCGCTTACCGACTTATGGTTGAAAGAAGATCGTGAGTACTTTCAGCATTATTTCGCCTTTTTTGATCAATTGTATGATCGTTTTGATGTACCTCATCAATTTAGAAAAATTGATAAGACGGTTGAAAACGCCTTTAAGTATCAAGGAAATGGCCGCTTAACTGAAACTATTTTAGAAGGTGATGTCATTCCAGGCTTGCCATCAATTACAGTAATAGAAACTCCTGGCCATGCTCAAAGTCATTTATCATTTTACGATCAAACTAGCGGCAGCTTAATCGCCGGAGACCACTTGTTAAAACATATATCGTCTAATCCTATATTAGAGGCACCGCTTGTCGGTGAAGAAGAACGACCGAGGTCGCTTATTAATTATCGGGAAGCGATGAAAAAGTTAAAGAATTACAAGATCGGTGAAGTGTTGCCAGGTCATGGTGAGACGTTCCATTTTAACGAAAAGCTCATCGACCACCGATTAAAACGACAAGAAGAACGAGCGGAACATGTTTTTGAATATATTAAGGAACATCGCGCTTCGCCATATGAAGTTTGCCGATACTTATTCCCGAAACATTATGAGAAACAATTTGGATTAACGATGTCTGAAACGATTGGTCAACTTGATTACTTAGAAGCGAAAGGCAAAATTAAATCTTACACAGAAGAGGGTGTACTAAAGTACTCTCCCTGTAAAACCTTATCCTATTAAATAATGAGGATGGGACAAAAGGGAGAGAGTGTGGTGAAAACACGATCGTTTTATTTCACCATAGTTGAACAATTAC
>NZ_AKIF01000254.1 GCF_000269905.1 Alkalibacillus haloalkaliphilus C5 | reverse complement strand
TTTAATATCCTTAGAAAGGAGGTGATCCAGCCGCACCTTCCGATACGGCTACCTTGTTACGACTTCACCCCAATCATTGGCCCCACCTTCGGCGGCTGGCTCCATAAATGGTTACCCCACCGACTTCGGGTGTTGCCAACTCTCGTGGTGTGACGGGCGGTGTGTACAAGGCCCGGGAACGTATTCACCGCAGCATGCTGATCTGCGATTACTAGCGATTCCGGCTTCATGCAGGCGAGTTGCAGCCTACAATCCGAACTGAGAATGGCTTTATGGGATTGGCTTGACCTCGCGGTTTCGCTTCCCTTTGTACCATCCATTGTAGCACGTGTGTAGCCCAGGTCATAAGGGGCATGATGATTTGACGTCATCCCCACCTTCCTCCGGTTTGTCACCGGCAGTCACCTTAGAGTGCCCAACTGAATGCTGGCAACTAAGGTTAAGGGTTGCGCTCGTTGCGGGACTTAACCCAACATCTCACGACACGAGCTGACGACAACCATGCACCACCTGTCATTCGGTCCCCGAAGGGAAGACCCTATCTCTAGGGTGGTCCGAAGATGTCAAGACCTGGTAAGGTTCTTCGCGTTGCGTCGAATTAAACCACATGCTCCACCGCTTGTGCGGGCCCCCGTCAATTCCTTTGAGTTTCAGCCTTGCGGCCGTACTCCCCAGGCGGAGTGCTTATTGCGTTAACTGCAGCACTAAGGGTTGGACCCCCTAACACCTAGCACTCATCGTTTACGGCATGGACTACCAGGGTATCTAATCCTGTTCGCTACCCATGCTTTCGCGCCTCAGCGTCAGTCACAGACCAGAGAGCCGCCTTCGCCACTGGTGTTCCTCCACATATCTACGCATTTCACCGCTACACGTGGAATTCCGCTCTCCTCTTCTGTACTCAAGTTCCCCAGTTTCCAATGGCCCTCCACAGTTGAGCTGTGGCCTTTCACATCAGACTTAAGAAACCGCCTGCGCGCGCTTTACGCCCAATAATTCCGGACAACGCTTGCCACCTACGTATTACCGCGGCTGCTGGCACGTAGTTAGCCGTGGCTTTCTGGTTAGGTACCGTCAAGGCACTGCCCTATTCGAACAGTACGTGTTCTTCCCTAACAACAGAGTTTTACGATCCGAAAACCTTCATCACTCACGCGGCGTTGCACCGTCAGACTTTCGTCCATTGCGGATGATTCCCTACTGCTGCCTCCCGTAGGAGTCTGGGCCGTGTCTCAGTCCCAGTGTGGCCGATCACCCTCTCAGGTCGGCTACGCATCGTGGCCTTGGTGAGCCGTTACCTCACCAACTAGCTAATGCGCCGCGGGCCCATCTGTAAGTAATAGCAGAAGCCATCTTTTAACACCGAACCATGCGGTTCGTTGAGTTATCCGGTATTAGCCCCGGTTTCCCGGAGTTATCCCAGTCTTACAGGCAGGTTGCCCACGTGTTACTCACCCGTCCGCCGCTCGTTCCACAGACATCCTCCCGAAGGATTCTGTCTGCTTCCCGCGCTCGACTTGCATGTATTAGGCACGCCGCCAGCGTTCGTCCTGAGCCAGGATCAAACTCTCCATAAAAGTGTTTGATTGACTCTAAATAATTTAATGTCATCGTTGTTTTCCTCTTAGTCAATCACTAGAAGAAAACCGAATTGACGACAGGCTATTTTGTTTAGTTTTCAAGGTTCGAA
>NZ_AKIF01000253.1 GCF_000269905.1 Alkalibacillus haloalkaliphilus C5 | reverse complement strand
CTCTTTTCGGTCTCTGCATAATGTAATCTTTTGAAGTTGGACTTCCTAACTCTTCATCACTCGTCATCATGAGCACGATTTTTTTATTTAAATGTTTATTCAAATCTTTTAAACTTTGAATAGCATAAAGAGCTTGGACAATGCCGCCTTTCATATCAAACGTTCCTGGGCCATAAGCTTTACCATCTCTTATTTTGAATGGCATGTCTTCTAACGTTCCTTCCGGCCAAACCGTATCAAAGTGTGTAACGATTAGAAGCTGGCGTTCCCCTTCACCCCATTCAGCTCGAATGTGTGAAGAATACTCGTCACTTGGGAGTTTCGTATAAGTGCCACTTGTCATTTCGATGAATTTTTCGCTTAAATAATCACCCATTTTCTCAGTTAAATGCGGTTCACTTGATGGTGATTCAATTAAAACTAACTCTCGTAATAACGACACCATCTCGCCTTCTTTGTCTTGCAAATATCGGACTATGTCATCCATTCTATCTTGTTCCTCCGTTGTTTTTACATTGTGTATCAACTTTTATATTTTTCAAGTCTATTATACACTTTTTGAAAGAAAATCGTTAGGGGAGATTTTTCCTTGGAAACTTGCAACCTCGACAAATCCCGTGTCGTCTAATAAGTAAACGAAAGGAGGTTGGGTATGTCGGTCTCACAACTTCAAGCATTGCAAAAAGAAACGATCACTGAACAAGATCGTATTGAGCTTCTTGATTACTGCATGAAACATTACGGCCATGACGTCAAACGGGTCGTCTACTCCTATGTTCAAAACGACGACGATGCTGAAGATGTCACTCAAGAAGTATTTATATCGGTTTACCAAAAGATTGATCAATTTAATCAAGATTCGCAGCTTAAAAGTTGGCTTATCCGTATTGCCATTAATAAGAGTAAGGACCATCTAAGATCGTTTAAATACCGTCAGCAACGGTTAAAAGATAAACTGCTTCAATCTCTTAAAAAAGAATCTATCGAAACAACAACACCAGAAGATTTGTCTATTCAAACTGATGAAAATAAACAATTAATTAAACAGATCTATGAACTCCCCACAAAGTATAAAGAAGTCATTATTTTATATTACTTTGAACAATTCACAGTAAAAGAAATAGCTAACATTTTGAAATCGAACGAAAACACTATAAAAGCAAGACTAAATAGAGGAAGAGATCGCCTAAAAACCATCATCGAGTCAGGAGGTGGCGACCATGGATGAAAAAATGAAGCAATTAAGAGAAATTTATAAAAACGGAACAAGTTTTAGCCAAAAGGAGCGTCATGCGGTTATGAGTAAAGCTAAGCACGAGTCTTCTAATAAGTCAGGTGGTCCATTGTTTCCATTTAAAATAGCTATTCCACTAGTAGCAACACTAATCATTGCGTTTGTTATTTTCGCTAGCAATGATGGCGGACCGTTATTTCAACCTACGACAGAGAGCCCAGGAGAAGAACGAGATGAACAAGAACCAATAACTGATGGAGAACCTAGTATTGAAGGGTATGTTATGAAATCTGAAGATGGTCGAATTTTAATTGTTGAACCTAGAAACAAGGATACCAGTAGCTACACAGCAGTATGGTACTCTGATTATGACTCAGATATAGAAATAGGACAAAAAGTAAAAGCTTGGCATTCAGAACAAGAAGATTCAGAACCTCCACACGCTGTTCCTGAGC
>NZ_AKIF01000252.1 GCF_000269905.1 Alkalibacillus haloalkaliphilus C5 | reverse complement strand
CCGACTAGAAACGACGACTGAAGAATTGTTACAAACGATTAAGCAACTAAATGAAGACGAGACAGTGCACGGCATTTTGCTACAACACCCGGTGCCAAGTCATATCGAAGAACGAAAAGCGTTTGATACCATTGCGCTAGAAAAAGACGTAGACGGTGTAACGAGTCATGGGTTTGGATCAACAGCATTTCAACTGAATGCTTATCCGTGCTGTACGCCAGCAGCGATTATGGAAATGATTGATTTTTATAATATAGATGTTGAAGGTAAACATGCTGTTGTAATCGGCCGTAGCCCTATTTTAGGTAAGCCAGTTTCCATGATGCTTTTAAATCGTAATGCAACCGTTACAATTAGTCATTCAAGAACCGAAAACTTAGAACAAATGGTGAGTCAGGCAGATATCGTTGTGGCAGCAGTAGGAAAGCCTGAGTTTGTTAAAGGTGAATGGTTAAAAGAAGGTGCGGTTGTGTTAGATGCAGGATATAACAAAGGGAATATTGGTGACTGTGAATACGAAACGTGTTATAATCGAGCAAGTGCGATCACACCAGTACCAGGTGGTGTCGGACCAGTCACGATCGCGATGCTACTTCGGAACACTGTTTTAGCCGCACAGCAAGAAGCGATGATGCGAGAAGTTAGTCATACTTAAAAAAATGACTGATTTTGTAATAAAAAACGCAATATAGCTTGACATCAATGCCATAGATATTATAATATATTCTATGGCATTTTATCATTACCACGTAATAGCCCCGGAAACTATTCGTGATGAGATAAAACGATACGAAACGGATTTCTTAGGAGGGAAACGCAATGCGCCAAACATTTATGGCAAACGAAAGTAACGTTGAACGTAAATGGTATGTAGTGGACGCGGAAGGCCAAACTCTTGGTCGCCTAGCTACTGAAGTTGCGACATTACTTCGTGGTAAGCATAAGCCGAGCTACACACCACACGTTGATACAGGTGACAATGTCATCATTATTAATGCAGAAAAGATAGAATTAACTGGTAAAAAGTTAACTGATAAAATGTATTACCGTCACTCAAATCACCCAGGTGGTTTGAAGGAGCGTACAGCAGAAGAAATGCGTACGAATTATCCAGAAAAAATGCTTGAGCAAGCAGTAAAAGGTATGCTACCTAAAAATAAATTAGGTCGTAAGATGGGCACAAAGCTACACGTATACCGTGGCGCTGATCACAAGCATCATGCACAAAAACCAGAAGTTTACGAGCTTCGTGGATAATTAAGGAGGGTAATCTAAGTGGCACAAGTACAATATTACGGCACAGGCCGTCGCAAAAGCTCTGTAGCACGTGTACGACTAGTACCTGGTAACGGTAAAGTCGTTGTAAATAAAGTAGACGCAGAAGACTACTTCCCACACGAAACACTACGTCGTGTAATTAACCAACCATTAGACGTTACAGAAAACACTGGTAACTATGATCTTCATATCAACGTTGATGGTGGTGGATTCTCAGGTCAAGCAGGTGCAATCCGTTTAGGCGTTGCACGCGCACTATTAGAAGCGGACCCAGAGTACCGCTTACCATTAAAGCGCGCTGGCTTACTAACGCGTGACGCTCGTGCGAAAGAACGTAAGAAATACGGTCTTAAAGGCGCTCGTCGTGCACCACAGTTCTCGAAGCGTTAATATACCTTATATACAAAGGTTCAACCTCTCTGTCATATGGCAGAGAGGTTTTTTAGGCTCTA
>NZ_AKIF01000251.1 GCF_000269905.1 Alkalibacillus haloalkaliphilus C5 | reverse complement strand
CCTCTTGGACTATTTCTGGTGGATAAACTTTCCCAGTTGGGTTATTTGGAGAATTTAATATGATCGCCCGTGTTCGATTTGTAATTTTGGAACGTATATCATCCAAATCTGGTAAATAGTCATTTTCTATAGGTGTTTGATAGTAAACCGGGACGGCATCTTGAATACGCACTAACCCATCATAATTAGGATAAGACGGATCAGGAATTAGCACTTCTTCATCTTTATCAACAATGGAATATAGCATTATATTAATAGAAGCCACTGCACCAGGTGAAACAAGAACATTGTTAATATCAATCTTCTTTCGATAACGGTTATAAATGCGATCGACAATTGCTTTTCTAAGAGAAGGGTACCCAGCATTAGCTGTATACCTCGTAAAACCATCCTGAATAGCTTGAATAGCTCCATCTTTAACAAAGTCTGGTGTTGAAATGGCTGGTTCCCCCACTTGTAGTGAAATCACATCTTCCATTGTCATAGCTAACTCCATGATTTCACGAATTCCATTACGTTGAATATTGTCCCGCTCACTAATATGTGTCATGACACTACACCTCTCACTGCATTCACATAAGCTCGAGCTGTTTGTTCAATCCGGTCAAAATTCTCATCTTCAATGGTCTTCAGATCAACAAGTGAACCTCCAACCCCTACAGCATATGCACCCTTTTCGAAGAATGAAGATATATTTTCAAGGTTGATACCACCAGTTGGAACAAGCTTCACGTCAGGTAAAGGGGCATGTATTGCCTTTAAATACTCCGGTCCTAGCTGACTAGCTGGAAATACCTTAACAGCATCAGCCCCTGCATTAGTTGCCTGGACGATTTCAGTAGGCGAAAATGCTCCAGGTAAGGAAAACAAGTTCTGTTTTTTTGTTTCTTTAATCACACCTTCATCTGTATTAGGTGAGAAAATAAATTTTGCGCCCGCTTCAGATACTCGCTTGACTTGATCAACCGTGAGAACAGTACCTGCCCCAACTAATAATTCGTCACCAAATTTTTGATTCATAGCTTTAATACCTGGAATAGGATCTATTTCTCCAAACGTCATTTCAATTGAATGAATTCCACCATTTTTCAACGCTGTAGCTAGCTTAACAGCAGAATTTTCATTAACTCCTCTGACTACTGCAATGATCGGCATATCCTTAAGCACTTTTATTTGGTTTAACATTATCGTTTCACATCCCCATTGCTTTGACCTGATAGAATCTCTCGAAAATATTGAATTTGATTTAACTGAGGGAACCCTTCAACATCTCCTAACATTTGTGTTAGAAGAGCTCCTAATAAATTACCACGATCCAAACATGTCTCAGGGGTTTCTTCTTGCAATAACCCACTTATAAATCCAGCCGAAAAAGCATCACCAGCGCCTACAGGGTCCTTAACATCAGTTACGTGGTAGCCTTTCTGATAAACCTGTGTAGTGGCATCTGCATAGAAACTTCCCTTCTCACCAAGTTTTACAGCCATTTTCAGATTAGGATTAAGTTCTAAATAATAAGCTGCAGCTTCCTCTGGAGTAGAATGACCCGTTAAAAATTCAATTTCTGGCAACCCCGGTAGAAAAATATCAACGCGTTCAACTACTGAATTTATTAACTTTTTATATTCTTCATGATCTGATGTTAACTTCAATCGAATATTTGGATCGAATATAATGCGTGTCCCGACTTCCTCTGCTATTTCTATAGCTCTTAACACTGTCTTTTTACAAGATTCAC
>NZ_AKIF01000250.1 GCF_000269905.1 Alkalibacillus haloalkaliphilus C5 | reverse complement strand
TGACGTATGAACTTATTCATTAATCAATTAGCAACAGTAGGCTTTTCAACAGCTGATATCGTATTTCAGATTATTATGTTAGTATTTCTAATCGCCTTTCTATCTGTATTAACCGGACTAGTTGTCGTTTTCTTTAAACGAAACAACGAAGTTAAAGCGCTAAAAGAACGCGTCGACCAGTTAGAAAAAGAACGTAATAACGGGTAAATGCTAGTGTCGTGTCATACGTTGTGGTACGCTTTTGGTAGACTAAAGTAAGGAGCATCTATGACTATGTTTGATTATTTAAAACCAGAGAAAAATTATGGTGTTGTTGGACTTGCTTTATTAATTGTTGGTGTTGCCGGTTTTGTCATATTAGAAGTGTACTATACGTTATGGCTTGGTCAGTATCAGCTTGCTAGTTTGTTTTTCTGGGGAGCTGGTTTTGTTGGCAGTATTCTTTACATAGTTGATTTAATTAGAAAAAGAACGAATACGTAAGGGGAGATGTTTTGTCAGAATATTTAATGGCAATGACGTATGATGAGTGTCCAGTTGAAAACGTTTGGGAAGAA
Source organism: Alkalibacillus haloalkaliphilus C5 (assembly GCF_000269905.1). GTDB lineage: Bacteria > Bacillota > Bacilli > Bacillales > Alkalibacillaceae > Alkalibacillus > Alkalibacillus haloalkaliphilus_A. The sequence continues at coordinate 1,290 of NZ_AKIF01000250.1, read as the reverse complement.
ATGAATGATTATGTGATTGACGAATCGATTGATTTAAACACGCAACTGAAAACAATCGCAAAAACTGACGTCGCTCCAGTAGTACATGTTTACAAAATTAACGGAGAACAATCGACCTTTATTAAAGAAGTTCGTTACGAAGAATATCAATGTAACTGTGAAAAATGGGCCTAGAAATAGGCTCATTTTTTAATAAATAGAAAAAATATACAATTTCATTTTTTGAGAAGGAAATTTGTTTAATTATGTTGAAGTAGTAGGTAAAGAGACTTATATTTCTATAGTTATAATGTAATAAATAAAGGCGGCGTGCGATGAATCGAACTATAATATTTGTGTCGGTTTGTTTATGTTTAGTTGGGTGTTCATCGGGGACTAATGGTGGAGGGGAAGAGGATGCTGCCCTTCCAACTCAAATGCCTGATGACTTTGATTTTGTTTATCAATATGGTTTTGAGGAAAGACATGAATTGAATACATTTGATGATCTTTATACGAAGGATTTAATTGACAATGGTGAAGTCTCAACCGTTTTAGTGATTAACGATCAGGATAAGGAAGATATTTATGACAAAATGCGGGAATCGAACATATTAGAAACACCAGATGAACTAACTAGAGAAGCGGTTGATGGTACACAATGCAGTAGTAATCCTTACACAACTCATATGCTCGACATGAAAGCAAATGGGGATGAACATTCAGTTGAATGGACGACTAACAATTGTTTGACAGACGAATTAATGGATTTAATTGAGTTTACGAATTACTTGCACGAAGAAGTTATTATGTCACATGAAGCATACCGAGCTTTACCAGAAGCAGAAGGAACTTACGAATAATCCTTCTGCTTTATTTTTTATTTATATGATAAAATGATGTTTAGTTAAAGTAATAGACGTAGGAGGGCCAATACATATGTGGAGGAAATTTGTGTTCGTTTGGTTGCCGATCATTTTAGGTATGTTTATTATTTATTTCATCTATGACTTATGGCGAAGTGATGAAGCGGACCTTGGCTTTTTCGGTCAACTTATGATTGTAGCATTAGTGGGTATTTTCATCGGCGCATTTATCCGAAAGTTTGTGATGAAGAAAAATTAATACAAGATATAAAGTAAGAGGTTGATTGTTAGATCAGCCTTTTGTATTTTATTGTGCTATGATAGACTAGTAAAAATTTGATTAATAGACAGCTAGAGTTAGAAAGGTGTATTCATCTATGTTACATAACCCAAAAGGAAGAGAACGAATAGGTCTAGCGTTATTACTAGGGATGTTAGCTGTATT
>NZ_AKIF01000249.1 GCF_000269905.1 Alkalibacillus haloalkaliphilus C5 | reverse complement strand
TTTTTGGTTTGCCCGGCATGGGTGAGCTCTAACGGGTGAAAGTCCCGAGTGCGACCTGGTAGCGGTAAGCACATAGTCGAAGGCAAGGGTGTCCACGGTGACGTGGAATCTGAAGGAAGCCCTAGACAAACCTCTGGTTTGACGAACAGAAACCATATAAGAGGCAACGTATGAGGATAAGACTGCCAAAGAAGTTGAAGTCCTATAGCTACTCATATCATACGGTGTAAATATGGCAGATAGATGGAGTGAAAGAGCTCACACCTTAACCGGGGAGGTCTCAACACCTACACCAAAGACTTGTAGTGATATAAGTTTGGGTGGTGAGAAGTCAGCCGAAGCCGTAGTAGTGAAGACGTCTAACGAAAGTTAGAAAGAGCGAAGGGCTGAACAATTTTATGGTTATGGAAATCTTGATTGGAAGAGGAAAAAGACCACTGGCATACCGCGTTAAAGTGGATACCGACTTTACGAGAAGGAAAGGAAGTAACAAGCATGTATGACGAGAAACTTTTAGACAGGATTCTAAGAAAGGATAACCTTGACCAGGCACAGAAACAAGTCATTAAAAACAAAGGTGCCGCAGGTGTAGATGGTATGACAATCAAAGAACTACCACCACACATGTTAGAAAATAAAAAGGATATTATCCGTCGAATCAAACAAAGAGATTACCAACCAGCCCCAGTTAAAAGGGTCGAGATTCCTAAAGATAATGGTGGAGTTCGCCTATTAGGGATTCCAACCGTAGTTGATAGGGTTATCCAACAAGCTATAACCCAAGTTCTCACTCCTAAATTTAATCAACAGTTTCATGAACACAGTTATGGGTTTAGACCAGGACGGAACGCTGAAATGGCAATACGTCAGTCGCTTGAATTTATGAATGAAGGTTACGAATGGGTAGTGGATATAGACCTCGAACGTTTCTTTGATACGGTCAATCATGACCGTTTAATGAACCTAATATCGAGAACGGTGAAAGATGGTGATGTCATCTCACTCATCAGAAAATTTCTAGTAAGTGGAGTGCAACTCGATGAAGGGTATAAGGAGACAATCATAGGAACACCGCAAGGTGGTAATTTATCCCCTCTGTTAAGTAACATCATGTTGAATGAATTAGACCAAGAGCTTGAAAACCGAGGACTCCGTTTCGTTAGGTACGCTGATGATTGTATCATCATGGTCAAAAGCGAAATGTCTGCCAATCGTGTTATGCGATCGGTATCAAAGTTCATCGAAGAAAAGCTTGGCCTAATCGTCAACACAACAAAATCAAAAGTGACCAAACCCAATAATCCTGACCTAAAGTTTCTTGGTTTTGGCTTCTTTAAAGACTACCAAAGTAATGAGTATAAAGCAAAGCCACACCAGAAATCGGTCGAAACGTTCAAATATAAACTGAAGCAATTAACAAAAAGAAGCTGGAGTGTAGATACGAAGTATCAAGTGACACGGATTAACCAACTCATAAGAGGTTGGGTTAATTACTTTAGAATAGGTTATATGAAAAGCCTACTGGAGCGAATTGACTCTCACACGAGAAATCGTCTAAGAGCGTGCATATGGACGAAGTGGAAAACACCTAAGAATCGGAGAAAGAATTTAATCAAACTAGGCATGAGTAGATATAATGCCTACAGGAACAGTAATACAAGTAAAGGTGCGGTCCGCACCGCTTATTCCTGGATTCTTACAACCACTATAACCAATAAGAGACTAGCCCAATTCGGACTAATCTCTTCTGCACAACATTATAAGAAAGTACGTGCTTAATATAAAATTGAACCGCCGTATACGGAACCGTACGTACGGTGGTGTGAGAGGTCGGAGGTTAATCACCTCCTCCTACTCGATT
>NZ_AKIF01000248.1 GCF_000269905.1 Alkalibacillus haloalkaliphilus C5 | reverse complement strand
TTATGATTTCAATAGTTTTTATATATTTTTTATATAATCATATTTAAACATTTCTCATAATGATACAAGACGAGTTGGGTACCTAAAAAAGGGAGGGCTCATTATGAAATTTGAACCATCTTATTTATATTCTAAGGCTGAGGAGCTATACAAAGAAGGGTTATCTTGCTCCCAAATTGGTGATCTATTAGGGCTAAACAGAAAGAAGGTTTCCTCTTACCTTAAGTCAAAAGGCATTCAAGTAAAAGTAATTGCAGGTAACCATAACAAAGAAGAGATTAAACAAAAATATTTAAAAGGCGAGGAATTATTTATTGATGGAATGTCCATTAGAAGCATTACAAAGAAACTTCACTTAGGACGACAGGGGTTTTCATATTGGCTCAAAAAAAGAGGGCACATTATAAAATCTAATAATAACTATAAACCAGATAATTTTGAAGAAAAACTTCTATTAGGTGAATCAATTTTCAAAAAAGAGAAATCTGTTTTAATAGCTGCTCGTGAAGCAAAGGTTAGTTATTATGCGTTACTGGATTTCCTAGATGAAAAAGGGATTGATACTCAGATTGATAAAAGATATAAGATAAATGAAAATGTATTCGAAAATATTGACACACCAGAGAAATCATATTGGCTTGGTTTCCTTTATGCTGATGGTTATATAAACAAAGAAAGAAATTATATAGAATTAACTTTAAAGGAAAGTGATAAACTGCATATTGAGAAATTCAAGAAATTCCTAAGTACATCAACCCCCATTAAAAACAAAGAGATAATAGGTTCAAACGGAAAATTATACAAGGCTTGTACTCTTTTTATTTACAGAAAAAAAATAATGAATGACCTAATAAACTTAGGTTGTATAGAAAACAAATCGTTAAAGCTATCATTCCCTCAATCAGGATTGATACCTAAAGAACTAATACGTGACTTTGTAAGGGGATACTTTGATGGAGATGGTTCATTAAATTTTTCTTCAAGAAGAAATAGACAAGAATGTACAGTAAACTTTATTGGAACTAGGAGATTTTTAGAAGAGCTTAGAAAAGAATTAGACTTACCTACAAGGAAACTCGATCGAAATGGTCAAGCTTTTAGTCTGAGGTACAGTGGTGTAAAGATCCCATTAAGAGTACTAGAATATATGTACAAAGATGCAGGGATCTATTTAGAAAGGAAGTATAACCGTTATTTGGAGTTTCTAGACATAAGAGACAAAGTAGAAATAGATAAGCTGGCACATCTGCATAAAAAAGATGAGAGATACCAAAAGGCTGCAAAACTATTTCTAGAAGGAAAGTCGATTAGATATATTAGCAAAAGATTAGGCATTTCACGAGATAACCTATCAACCTGGTTAAAATTAAATGGATATAAGGTAAAATTGAGTCGTCCTTTTTCACAAAAGGAATTGGAGTATAGAAAAAGTCAAAAACAGGAGATAATAGGAATGCATGAAGAGGGCTATTCAATTTCAAAGATTAGACGCAATACTGGTTGCAACTTTTATACAATTAAGAAAATAATCGAGTTGAACAACCCTCATAACAATTCCATTTAAAGTTATTTAAGTTTTGGCTACCTTAGCCTTTTTCAATACAAATCTCTTTTAGAATAAACTTATTACTTTACTAATAGTTCTCTAACTTTCTCTGTCGCTGATTGTAATATATCTATTACTTCATCTAAACTAAGACCAAATTGTTTAGCTGCTCTTTCGGCGGGTGTTAACATTTTGCTATAGGATAGATATTCTTCTAGATCTTTTGAATTCTCGGCAATCTCTAATTCAACTTGTTCAACATATTGCAGGACAGTGCGTTCTAATTCAGGCAGCAGCCTTATTGCATTTTGTCTCTCCAACTCCTGTATGGCATCATATACCAAATCCTCATAATCGTCCCCGTTAATATGTGT
>NZ_AKIF01000247.1 GCF_000269905.1 Alkalibacillus haloalkaliphilus C5 | reverse complement strand
CTTGTTCTTCGGCTTGTGTTGGAAATCTTTCAAAATAGTCTTCTCCCATCTCTATTTCAACTTGTGCAACTTTCTTCCAATCATGGTCTTCATACCCTTGAAGTCTTGTTTCCCTTGTTTCTATTTGCATGAGAATATTTTCAATTTCTCTAGCTTCTAATGGGTCTTCTACGTCATTTATGTCGTCCCCTATTTCAAACCCCATTTCTTCTAAAGAACTTTCACTACCTAGTAGTTGCCGCTCTGCCTCTTCTACCATGTCTTCAACTCGTTCAGTTTGTATGTAATTGTAGATAAAATAGCCACTAACCACTAGAACTAATAAAGCTAACAATATGTAAAAGAATGCAGATTTTATTGCTTTCTTTATTTCAAACAATATAAATTTAATCATTAAAACATAGCCCTCCTCTCATAATATTGATCAGAATCTTCAGAACAAACCATTCATAACCCTACACCCGCTTACGTAACACTTGTTATTTAGAAAAAATTACAATTATATAGAATGGTGAGTATTACGGTGAGCTATATTCGGCCTTAAACTCAAACTTTATCAATTTTATTTATGTAAGCCCCCATTTTAAATAAAAGGTGAGGAATGAAAACTTCCCCACCTTGTATTCTATTACTCTTTTTCAGATGAGCTTGCGATTGGACATGTACCAGTACAATGAACTGTTCCTGAATAACGAGCTAGTAAGTAATCTCCTGAGACTGCCAAGTATCTAAGTAGAGTGTGCCACTATAGCCTCCGCTATTATAATAAGTAGTACTAGGTGGAACAACATATTGACTGGCATCATAGTATTCCGTCACGGAAACAGTCCTTGAGTTTGATGCTTCAAAGTCATCTTCGCCCATACTTGTCGCTTGTAACGGTGCTCCTATAAATAATAGTCCGACTAAAAGCATTGAAACTAAAACACTTACTTTTTTCTCCATAAAAACCTCCAAGAGCTTATTTACTATTCTAGTAGGGGTGATCACCAATTTGAGAAGAATAGTATATTATAGTTATTCTTCATAACAACTAATAATCCTTTTGTTTTTGTAAAAAAATTACTCAAATTTCATTTAAAGTTAAATTCGTAATATTTCAGTTTTTCATTTCCAATAAAAACGCTCTTGAATAAGAAAGATTCACCCCGTCTATTTCATCCTTATTTTCAAAACGATGTACGACATGAGCAATATTAATAGACTACTAACCCCAAGTGACAGCACACCATAAACTAGATTGATGTCAAAGTTCTCTCGCACTAATGCTGTTTCCAACGTGATTATTTCGTACACATCGAAATATAAAAATGGGTTATAAACACCAACGGTTGATCACTGAATTGTACACCCAAAAACACGACAGCTAACGTTAAACCAATCGCAATCGATGTTCTTCTTGCTAATACTGAAAATAAAAACAACCAGGCATAACAGAAGACGAGTACCATTAAAAACAACAACGCTGACCATAGTAAAAATGTCCCCATCGGCATAAAGCTAAACTGGAATTCAGGTTCATAGATCAGTACAGGATAATCCCATGCACCCAAACGATCAAAAACAGTACCAAGCAACAATGAAAATACACCAACACCTAAAACCGTCAATAATGACACCAGCGCAATTGTGATAACTTTACTGACGAAAACAGTTCCACGTCGTATTGGTTGTGTGTAGAGAAAATGAATCGGCCCATTTTGCCCTAATCCTTCTCTCGTCATAACATTACCAAACAAGAATAAGAAAAAAGCCGCACCGAATACCGTTAATAACATTTCAAACAAGCGGTATAAAAAATAAAAGCCCGATGATGAATGGATATTATTAAAGTCATGTGCAATTTCTTCTTCAACCTCTGAATCAAACACTTCATCGTACACCGTTAATTCAGAGAAATTATGAATTGGAAATACGGGACGAATCTCACGGTCTCGAAGCC
>NZ_AKIF01000246.1 GCF_000269905.1 Alkalibacillus haloalkaliphilus C5 | reverse complement strand
TAATTTCTTTCCCACCTTTTTAATGACTGGTAAGGGTCAAATGCCCATTCATACTTTCCGTTATCACGGTACATGCCATAATGTAAGTGCGGTGGGAATTTCCCTGATGTGCCTACAGGTCCATAGCCAGAAGCTCCTACAGATCCGATGACATCTCCAGGTTCTACAATTGTTCCTTCTTCAATGCCGTCTTCAAAACCATTTAGATGCGCATAGTAGTGGTAGATATTTTGTGTATCACGAATACCTACACGCCAGCCACCATAACGATTCCAGCCTTTAATTTCAACTATACCGTACGAAACAGATCTAACTGGTGTTCCATATGATGCGAATATATCTGTTCCTTCATGAATTCGTCTTCCTCCATAACCTCTTCCAGCGCCCCAAGTAGAACGATATGAGTAGTTATGATATTTTGGGATTGGAAATACGCGTTCATGTAAGTCGGTTGTATTAAAGTGGTTAAACATTTGTGCATATTGATTAATTAACGTAGCTGCTTTTTCTCTACCGTAGAACAATTCAAACACTTCATCATAATTTTTTCCGTGACCTAGTTCTTCGTAAATGTACATTCCTATCGTGAATAGAGCATCTTCATCATTGTTAGGATCTGCATAACCGTTTCCGTTTCCGTCTTTTCCAATTCCTTCAAACATTTGAATGGTTGACTCTAGATGCTTTGTATCAGAGTCAAATTTTAATAAACCAAACCATTTTTCTTCAGGGACTTGAATTCCAGTTATTCGTTCCTCGTCATCTACATTATTTACATTTCGTTCATACTGGTCGACTGCCGCTAAGATATACCACGGTACATTCGTTATAGACTCAGTTTTCTTATATAGTTGAACACGCTCTTCGTGAATGGTAGCTTCATTTTCTTCTGCATTTAAATTTCCATGGTTATAAGTCGTAAGGATTGTCATAAGTATGGTTGTAATCAAAATCTTGAATAAACTGCTATGGATCATATATATAAACCCCTTTTGAATCAAGTCTATTGTTTAGTGTGTTCATCTTTTTTAAAAACATGAGAGCGTTTAACAATGAATTTATGGTACACTGGATTATGCAGAGGTGATACGTATGGAATTACAAGGACAAACTTATGAACTGATATATAATTATCGTGATGGCTTTCAAGAAGAAGTGTTAGAAGAACGATTCACAGATATATTAACGAAATATGATTATATTGTTGGTGATTGGGGATTCGGACAACTTAGGCTAAAAGGATTTTACGATGATCATAATCAGAAAGCTACATATGATACGAAAATTTCGACGTTAGAAGATTATTTATATGAGTACTGTAATTTTGGATGTGCTTATTTCGTCTTAAAAAGAGTCGAACAATAAATGACCGGAAAACTCAAAACGAGTTCCGGTCATTTTTTGCTTTCGTCATCTAAGCCTTCATCGTGCGGGAAATTTTCAGGCTTATGAGCAAAAGGGTATTTTCTTGGTAAGTCCTCGTGCAATTGTTTATTTTCGTAGTTGAAGTTTGAATAATGTCTTCTTTTTGGATCGTGCTCTCTTTCTTGCAAAGGTTGATCATCTGGTTGTCCGTAGTTACCATCGGGAAATTCTTCAGGTACTTGGTAATTTTGTTGCACTTCGACTGTTGCGAAGTCATCATGCTTTTTTCGTTTTCCCACTGTATAACCTCCTTATTTAGTTAACAGCAGTGGACCCTTCATTAAATACATTAGACAAATAACCATGTAACTCTTCGGCTTCATAATTATTTAAGTGTAGGAAATGGCAAAAGTAATCAATGTCTTCAATTTGAGAGTCGCATACTTCTGTGTAACGCGATTTTTGTAAATCAATTATTAAGCTTTTATCATGGTCACGGTCGCTTTTAACTATTGCAATGTCATAACGCCTTGCATCTCCCATGAAACTAACATAGCGAATTTGAGCTTCGTTCGTTTCGTCTGAAAG
>NZ_AKIF01000245.1 GCF_000269905.1 Alkalibacillus haloalkaliphilus C5 | reverse complement strand
GGGAATTTTTCATATCGTACTCATGCAGACTTCTATCCAAGTTATTGCGGATTGGATATTAACCCAAATAAATATGACGGAACTACACGAGAAAAATTCAGAAAAATACTCTTGGAAGCAAATTCAAACGATCAATCAAAGATTCTTTCAGGTACTTTAGAAAAGTTTCCGTTACATTATTTTGAGGATTTGATGGAAGAAGGAATAATTACGGCAAGTGAATACAAAAACAAAGAAAACCTACATGAGAAGATATCAAAATGTATAACGGAACTAAGAGGTGAAGTAATAGAGCAAGGTGAATTAAAACATAACATCGCATTCGTGAGGGAAGCTCTAAATCAAGCCGAAACTCTTATTAAGAATCACTCGTATAGTAGTGCGGTTGATCGTGCACACACAGCTATCCATGGTTACTTAAAAGAGTTATGTGTTCAGCAGGGAATTATATTTGAGAGGACAGATGTTAACATTCAAGAAATGTGGAGTAAACTAAAGACAGACCACCCAAGTTTCAACATAGATGTAAAAAAACATCATAAGCCTGTTAATCAAACAGTTAATGTTGTTAGTAAATTTCTGAACAGCATGAATGATATTAGAAATAAACATGGTTATTCTCATCCAAACGAGGACATCATCGAAGAAAAAGAAGCGATGTTTATTATAAATCTGTCACGAGTTCTATTGCATTACCTTGATAGTAAAACCAATGAGTAATCCATAAATAACAATAATACCTGTAAAGTTATAAAAGATATTGGTATACCTTACCATTTAAGAGACGAAACAAAACAATACTTAAAAATAACAGTGATAAATTATTTTACGGTTTATTCGTATCTTGAAGGACTATCTATTAAAAAATGATTTTAATGATTTTATTAAAAACTATTACTAGTACTTTATTTGTTTAATTGGATTTTTTGATTCTATGTGATCTTTGTTGTGGGATTATATTCCTGCAATAAAGGAGACGATGTTGTAATCGGAATAGATAAAGATGTTTAATAATCACGAATTAAATTATTATATAATTGGTGGTGAGACTATTGCCAAGCTTTAAATTACATGGGAGAGGTATTAATAGTATTTTTCAGTTGATGGGTTATAAAGAGAATGATATTAGCCATAGTACTGCTTGGGTATTAAGTAAATGTGGAGCTATGCTTGAAATTTTTATAAAAGATGTATGTGGAATAACTGACTTTAAGCTAGAGAACGTAGAGGTATGTGTACAGGAATATGACAAAGGTTCCGGAATTACAGATATTGAGATTAAAGATGATAAAGATTTCTTCATAATTGTTGAAGCGAAGCGAGGGTGGGTCCTCCCTTCAGAGGGCCAATTACTTAAATATGCAAATCGTGAATCTTTCAAAAGAAGCTATGCTAAGAACAAGGTGATTGTTACTCTTTCAGAATGTTCGAGAGTATATGCGTATCATAATTTAGAGATAAAAGATGCAGATGGTATTCCAATAAAGCATGTGTCGTGGAGAGATGTTCATGACTTTACTGCAGCTGCATATTCATCTTCTTCCAATTCAGAAAAGAAGCTACTAAAGGAGTTGCAGGTATATTTAAGGGGGTTAGTGACAATGCAAAATCAAAATTCTAATGAAGTATATGTGGTATCACTTGGTTCTGGTAACCCGGAAGATTGCTCGTTAACATGGATTGATATAGTGAAGCAGAAGAAAAAATACTTTCATCCTATGGGTGGTAGAGGCTGGCCAAAAGAACCACCAAACTACATAGCTTTTAGGTATCATGGCAAGCTGCAATCAATACACCATATTGAAGGATATGACGTTTCAACTAACCCTCACAAAATTATATCTGAAATGCCAGATCAAGAATGGGAACCACACTTTATTTATACCCTAGGTCCTGCAATCATGCCATCAAAAGAAGTTAAGACGGGAAATATTTATCCTAGCGGACGAGTGTGGTGTCATTTAGATACATTACTTACATGCGATACGATTTCAGATGC
>NZ_AKIF01000244.1 GCF_000269905.1 Alkalibacillus haloalkaliphilus C5 | reverse complement strand
CATCAAAGGAAGGGTGTTTTTATGACAAAGATGCAGTATTTTATTATTAGTTCAACTGGTGCCAATTATTTGGCAGTCTCAGGAATTTTAACTAACTTAACTTCTGCACCAGCCTGTTTTAATGCTTCTTCTGTCCATTGAGCCATTTTATAATTGGCACCAGTTGAACTATAATAAAATACTGCCATCTTTGTCATAAAAAACACCCTTCCTTTGATGATAGAACATTTTATGTTTGTCAGTATAAATGTGCCCATAAAGAAGGATGTTTAAACAGATTATTGAACTTGCGAAGAGGCAAGAGCTCCTTTTAACTGTTCTAAGTCTTCCCAGCCGTACGCTGTTTCTTCATAAGTTCCTTTTCCAATCGTTACGTTATCTGCTTCGATTTTTCTTGCTCCTAATCGAACATAAAATTGACCATATGGATTATCGGTTAAAATCCACACTAACAGTGATTCATAACCTAATTCTTCACATTCTTGAATAAATGTGTACAACAACTTTTGACCGAATCCCTTTCGTTGATGAGATGGCAAAATATAAATGTCATAAATTTCTCCATCAAGCTGCGTGTGTTCTGTTCGTGACTTACCACCTGAAATAAACCCGACAATGTCTCCTTCAGTTGATTCGACAACGAACACATGGTGATGAGATGAACGTAAAGTTGTTTCCCACATAATTTTTCTATTCTCAAATGAAGTAACTTGTTGTAAGTCATCTTCTTGTATAATTGGTTCATATGTTAATTTCCATGTTTCATCATGAACGCTTGCTATTTGCTCTGCATCGATCACTGTTGCTTTTCTAACCTTTACCATACAACCCCACCTTTACAGCTACATAGTTAATAAAAACACCGTTAATATTGCACCTACTACAGCAAAGATAACATTTAAATTAAATAATGCAATAATGGTTGCTGTTAAACCACCAAGCAATCCAATCCACGGTTGCTCTGGGATAACCGTCATAATACCCGGAAACACTAAAGCACCTAATGCTGCAAAAGGAATTGCATTTAACCAACGATTGAGCCATGGTCTAAGCGTGATCTTCTCCATAATAAATGCTGGGATAAATCTCGGAACCATAGTTACAATGGCCATCCCAATAATCGTTGTCATAATCATGCTTCTTCCTCCTTTAACAGTATAATTCCAAGAAAGCTAGCTAATATAGTCGATACTACAATTGCCCAGCCAACTTCTAGACCAACTTGTTCCATTAATATGTAATTAATTAACATAGCAGCAATAGCAATAATTCCTACTCGCCACTCTTTTTTACAGATGGCACAAGTAAACCAATAAACATCGCATAAAGCGCAATTCCCATACTGTCACTTAAAGTTGTTGGCAGAGCATCTCCAATGATTGCACCTAGGAAGCTACCAAACACCCATGAAAAATAAGCAACTAAAATTAACGAAGCAAAGAAATACATACCGTGTTGCTTCTTTGATTCTTCGCCGTTTAACGATGATACAGCGAACGTTTCATCGGTAAGACCTAACGATAAACCAAACTTCCATCTAAGAGGTAATGTTCGTATTTTATTCATAAACGACATACTCATGACAAAGTGACGAAAGTTTAGCACGAACGTCGCTACAACGATTTGTAAAAACAGTGCTCCTTGTGCAATCATGTTCGCTGCCATAAATTGAGCAGCACCAGCAAAAACTAGAACACTCATCATCGTCGTTTCAAATGTACTTAACCCTGATTGCTTCGCTAGAACACCGTAAGCAATGGCAATCGGTAAATACCCTAGAAAGATTGGAAAGCCAGCTACAGCTCCTTTTTTTACGGCTGTATATCTCGTCTGTTCTTCTGAATAGTTAACTGCTGTTTCTACATTTTCCACTGCTTATACCTTCTCTCTTCTTATTCCTCTACAATTGATCAAGACGCTGGATAATATGTTGGATGCAGTAAATATGCAAGTTTCTTTAACCCTTCTAACAACCGAGGGGATGGTCTGCAATACAAATACTCTTCTAATATGTGAATTTGATCACTCTGAACCGCTTTAAGT
>NZ_AKIF01000243.1 GCF_000269905.1 Alkalibacillus haloalkaliphilus C5 | reverse complement strand
AGAAGAAGCGATCGCTCAAAACCCAGCATGGAAAGACCATTATGAAAAAACTAAAGATGTACCAGAAGCTCAAGTGGAAGATTTAGAATGGGCTGACGGTTTTATTTTTAGTTTACCGACTCGGTTCGGTAACGTTCCAGCACAAGTAAAACAATTTATGGACCAAGCAGGTGGCCTTTGGATGGCAGGAAAACTTGCTAACAAAGTTGTAAGTGCGATGACAACAGCTCAAAATGCACATGGTGGCCAAGAACAAACAATCATGCACTTTTACACATCAATGTACCATTGGGGTGCTATTATTGTACCACCTGGTTATACGGATGATTCGATCTTTGCTTCAGGAGGGAATCCATACGGGACGAGTGCTCAAGTGGATGGAGAAGGAAATTTACAAGATGATGTAGAGCAAGCTGTTAAGCATCAAGCGAAGCGTACATTTGAAATAACTCAAAAGATTTCGCAATAAAAGTAAAGCCTTTGCTATAAATATATAGCAGAGGCTTATTTTTTCACTTTAGAATAATTTTCGAAAGATTTGTTTAAAAACCCCCACAAAAACACCAAGTCTATTCGTAATGATGTTACAAATAAATAAAAATAAAGGGTGAGCAGATGAATTCGAATAAAATATTCTACTCGTTAACTGCAACAATATTGACAGGTTCACTATTTTTGAGCCCATTAGGAATAACAGCTAATGATGAAAATGCAGACGAAATAGACACAGAAGAGGTTGCAGAACAACAGCAATCCCTAGAAGAGCAATTATTTACATACTACACGATGTTATCTGATGAGTTAGCTGTTGTGATTCAACAAGGTGATAAGGAGTTAGCACAAAGCATTTTAGAATGGTCAGTAGAAGAATTAGAGCAAGCGTTTGAGGCTTATCAAGCTGGCGACTTAGAGAGTGCTGAAGCTCATCTTGATGCGGTCGTAGCTGTATTAGAAGAAGCAAGTGAATACCGTGAAGAAGAAGGTATTGAAGAGGAAGAAGTTGAAGAAGGCTTAGAAGAGGACGAAGAATCAACTGAAGAAGATGAAGAGTCATCTGATTCTAAGCAAATTGGTCAAAACGTCTTATCACTAGCTAAAGCAATGGAAGATAAGAAAAATCCAGTAGCGAAGGCAGCTTTAAAACGTAATATCGAGCGTTCATTAGAACGATTAGAAAACAAATATAGCGAAGAAGAAGTAGAAAACTTGCTTGTCCAATTAAACGAAATTACTGATGAGTTCTCAAAAGAAGGAAATGCAAATGTTGAAGAATCAGTAGAGGAAGATTCCCCTTCAGATTCTTCTAATGAAGAATCTGAAGAGACAGTACAATCAAGCAATGAAGATGTAAAAGAATCTAAGAAGGAAGACCGTTCTAATAATGGTGCTCCTGGTAATAGTGATCAAGCACCTGGTCAAAACAAAGACCGCGGTGGTCCTGGAAACAGTAATGGCAAAGGTCCTAACAATGGTGATGGGCCAGGGAACGGAAACGGTGGGCCTGGTAATAGCAATGGTAATGGAGGACCAGGTAACGGTAACCGTTAAATGAATTTGGTGAACCTTTGTGTTCTTACACAAAGTTCATATACACCTCTCTCCCAACAAGAGGAATTAGCCCTGACGGTATTATAACGTCAGGGTGTTTTTTACATATGATGTAATAAGAATGCCCTTCAAGAGAACTCCAAAATTTAAATTATTTCTTGAAAAGCACAAACACATTAATACACTAAGTGAATAAATTACATTAAAGGTTCAGAAAATTGTTGCAATTAGAAGTGAAATTTAGGATAATAGAAAAAAGGAGTAAGGGGGAAGGGACATGAAGAATCAAGTTACCTCTTATGTACTAATTAGATATCAGTTTCCGAAAACGATCGCGATTAAAGCTAGACGTGAAATTCCATATGAATTTAAACTAGCTTCAAGATTGTTGCTTGATGAAATGGTATTTGAATTTAATAAACATCGACTTGAAGAACAAATAAATGAAGCAATTGACCAACAAGACATTGAACAATTTAATGCATTAAGTAAGCAATATGCGAAGTATGTTAAATAAATATATCTGTTGAGACTACAGGCTGCCATTAACCGGCAGCT
>NZ_AKIF01000242.1 GCF_000269905.1 Alkalibacillus haloalkaliphilus C5 | reverse complement strand
CCATTTACCGAAATCAACATTAATAATGCTCGTCAGCGCATTTGCAACGAAAGAATTAATTATGTCAGCCTATCAAGAGGCAATTGAACAGCGTTATCGTTTCTTTAGCTTTGGCGATGCGATGTTAATACTTTAAACATAGGAGAATGAATATGGCAATCACGTATGAACTGATTAAAACTTGTAAACAAACAGGAGCTCGTCTCGGTAAGGTACACACTCCTCATGGCTCATTTGAAACACCTGTGTTCATGCCAGTTGGGACTTTAGCAACTGTTAAAACGATGGCACCTGAAGAATTAAAAGAAATCGGTGCAAATATTATATTATCAAATACGTACCATCTATGGTTACGTCCTGGTGAAGATGTCGTAGAAGAAGCAGGAGGCCTTCATAAATTTATGAATTGGGACGGCTCAATTCTAACTGACTCTGGAGGATTCCAAGTCTTTAGTTTAAGCGATATGCGTCAAATTGAAGAAGAAGGTGTTCACTTTAGGAACCATATTAGTGGTGCGAAACTGTTTTTATCACCTGAAAAAGCGATGCACATTCAAAATTCATTAGGTTCTGATATTATGATGGCATTTGATGAATGTCCACCGTACCCTGCATCATATGATTATATGAAGGCATCTGTAGAAAGGACAAGCCGTTGGGCTGAGCGTTGCTTAGAAGCCCATCAAAAACCTGGGCAACAAGGGTTATTTGGTATTATTCAAGGTGGCGAGTATGAAGAGTTACGTAAACAAAGTGCAAGAGACTTAACTAGCCTAGACTTTCCTGGATATGCCATTGGTGGTTTGTCAGTTGGTGAGCCAAAAGATGTTATGAATAAGGTGTTAGATTTTACAACACCTTTATTACCTGATGAGAAACCTAGATATTTAATGGGAGTGGGCTCTCCTGATTCATTAGTAGATGGTGCGATGCGTGGTGTGGATATGTTTGACTGTGTATTACCAACACGTATTGCAAGAAATGGGACATGTATGACGTCAAATGGTCGTCTAGTTGTTAGAAATGCTAAATTTGCTAAAGATTTTACACCAATTGATGAAAACTGTGATTGTTATACGTGTCGTAATTATACAAAAGCCTACATTCGTCACTTAATTAAAGCGAATGAAACGTTAGGAATAAGATTAACTACTTATCATAACCTATACTTTTTGGTAAAATTAATGGGACAAGTGAGAAATGCCATCAAAGAAGATCGCTTAGGTGATTTTCGTGATGAGTTTTTTGAACAATATGGTTTTAATAAACCAGATGCAAAAAACTTTTAGAAAGGAGGTCGTAATAGATGGATTTACTAATGACGTTAATGCCAATCCTTTTATTTGTACTATTGTTCTGGGCTATTTTAATTCGCCCACAACAAAAGCGTCAAAAGCAAATTACAGAGATGCAAAATAACCTACAAAAAGGTGATGAAATTATCACTATTGGCGGTATGCATGGTACTGTACATGCGCTAGATGAAGGTACAGTAGTGTTAGAGGTTAATGATGGACAGAAGCTTACATACGATCGTACCTCAGTTCGTGAAAAGAAAGCATAATAAAAACAGGTTGGACATTCCAACCTGTTTTTTATTTATTTCTAAAGTTAAGTTTCTTAGGCTATAAGCTATTTTTTCAAATGTTAATAAGCTTCACTTCTTCTTTGCATATTAACGCCCAAAATACTACCCGTAACTGTAGCTACGATGAATATTAAGAAATATAAAATTTGATAGCTTTGGATCCATGAATCATGTGCCAAAAATTGATAAAGCATAATCCCTACAACATAAACGACACCAACTATAGCACCTGTCACCCAACCTTTATGAACTGTCATCCTGCCAGATATAAACCCACCAATTAGCATAATGACAATGCTAGTAATAAAAGTGACCCATTGAAGTGTACTAGCCGCCATCCAATCGAAATTAATAAATAAAGCAAATACTAAACTTGCAACTAACATAAGTACTAGAATGGCTGTTAATCCGTAAAAAGTTGCTTTAAGACGCTCATTCATAAAAAAATCCCCCTTTAACAATTTGTGCCTAACTACTTAAACCAAGGCATAAGCTGTCCATTGTTGTCCTATTGGTATAAAACTATGCATGTTTCTAA
>NZ_AKIF01000241.1 GCF_000269905.1 Alkalibacillus haloalkaliphilus C5 | reverse complement strand
AAAATTTGGCAAGCACATAAAGAGGCATTAGAAAAACCGAGTACAAATGAAAAGGCAACCTGTATAGTATGCTCCCAACCTGTCTCGGAGAAAGTAAAAGCGTATTGCTTATCACAAAAGAGGTTTAACGGAAAAATCTATTGCTATGAGCATCAGAAAGACTAATAAGACAATGGCTCGGATAATCCGGCGTTCGCCGGATTATTATAAAACCACCAGATAATTGAAGTCCCGCATACTTCCAATCAACACAGTATTTAAGCGAACGTCCAATTAATTAAACGTTCGCTTAATTATTAAGAATTTCGCTTAAATATCAGAAAAATCGCCTAAATACCAAAAGAATCGCTTAATTCCTCAACAATTAAGCAATTTTCATTTCTCTATTTTTTCTATTTGGAATCACTTTTAGGTGTACAATTCATTTTATACTACTGATTTAAGTCATCATCCATTAACATTATGTACTTTCCTCGTGCTACTTTTAGATCTTCATAATAGTTTAAGGTAAACATATCTGTGAAATTATAACAGAAAAATAACCTTACAAATTACATAAAATTTTATCTAAAGCTAAAATATCTACTTATTGTTTGAAATCTAGTATTATTATAATAACAATATATAGGTTATTCCACTCACTCATAGACTACGTTTCTTTGGTTGCAAGTGACTCCATTGGTACCTCATTACCTGAAACAGGAATTTCTCTCGTATCTGTATGTCCAACATATCCTATTGAATATTCATCGCTATTAAAGGTGTTCATACCTCTCCCCCTTCAATAATCCTTTTAATTTATTTTTAGTTAATCTATAATGGGTTAAAAGAACTATAAAAGCATTCTATGTGTTTTTTTATCAAATTTAGTTGAATATTGTAAAAATTATGGTAAAATATATTTATATTTAATGATTGGAGGTGGGATTATGATACTAGCTGGAGTGTTAAAACTTGTTGGTGCAGGTTTAGAGTTTTTCTTAGGTATTCCTGGTCTAGGTGGAGGATTTATTCTTGCACTTTATTGGACACCGCTATTATTTATGTTAGTATTTCACATTGTTACTTTAGTCTTCTCTAAGAATGAAGGCCTTCCTATTTGGGGACCTGTTCTAGGTATTATTGCTAGTACATTAGGCTTTATCCCAGTACTTGGAATGATGCTGCACTGGGCTGCATTCATTTGCTTACTAGTTGATGGTATTCAGACTCTAAAGAGAAAGAATGATACAACTAATAATGCAGTTGCGTAATTACATAACTTCTTTAATTTCTTAGGGGTTTGAATTACAGCTTAATAGAATTGTATAAAAGCAAGCACTCTTTTAACCAAGTGTGCTTGCTTTTATATCTATAATTAAGCACTTTTGCCTAAATAGACAAAAGTGCTTTTCCTTACTGATCCTTCTTATACTTCCTCTCACTCTGCGAGGTATTCTGACTCTTCTTCTTGTTACGCTGCTTCTGGTTGCGTTCTTCAATTTTAACGTCCTCTAATGGTGGCTCGTCTGTTAGTTGCGAATCTTTGTGCTCATGCACGGGCGTGCGGTCTTCTTCAAATACACCTTTCTTCTTCGGGTCAACGCTTTTTTTATTTTTATTGTTCGTGTGTATGCCCATAATAGCACCACCTTTTTTGAGGTTTTGTTATATGTGTACCCTAGTTGGCGGTGCGGTTAAACATCTCTCGCTTCAGACCTATTTCACTCGCTAACGAGATCATCTCCTCATCTTTCACGACTTCGCGAAACAGTCCGCTATGTACGATCCATAAAATCGTCTCGCGAAAGTGTTCATAATCGCCGTGACTAAGCAACCTCTCGAACAATAACAGTAGCACACGTCTGACTGCCATCGTCTTGTAATCGTCCTTTTGCAATCGCGCAATCAAAGCGCTTAACTCTTCATGCTTCATAAAATACCTCCTACTCTATAATCGAATAGGAGTAGCATTAAGTGTTCGCATTACACAAAAACACCCACGCCATAGCTAGAGTAGCGTGAGTGCTTTCGTTCTGATTTATTTTCTGGTTGATTGACGCTGAATCCTCACAAAGGGAAATAATTTTCTCTTTGTTTTATGTCTTTCCCTTCAATCATAATAGTTAAACTTTCCACGACGAACCGCCTCATCGAAGCACTAAAATC
>NZ_AKIF01000240.1 GCF_000269905.1 Alkalibacillus haloalkaliphilus C5 | reverse complement strand
TACCTGATGGGATCGTCACTTGATCCCCTTCACCAAGGTCAAAACGGTTGGTTACTCTAAATAATGGTCTACTTAACGCTTGTAACTCTTGAGGCCCCCAAGCTTGCTCCATGACCATGTATCCATTGTCATCAAAGACTGGAATACCATTTTGATGAATTCGATAGTCTACCACTTGATTCATATAATTAACATCTTCTAAACGAAAATCATCAGTCCAGCCGTAATGATCATTTGTAAAATCTAGCTTCTTAATAAAATATCTTGCCTTCCTGAATGATCTCCACCTGATACTGGAGGCTTATAGTAGCTCAAATATTGGCTCGAGTTGAATGCATCTATTAACGTAAGAAGTCTCGTCCCGTCCGTATAGTTAACTTCATTTTCATTTTCTACGTTTTGTTGACGAACTAACGATGGATTACTAAATAAAACATTGACTAACGGTTGTTCATTTAAGTCTTCTGTAAACACTGTCTGTTGCGGAATTTCCATCTCTTCAGTCGTTAGGTAAATAACACGTTCCTCATCAAAACCGATATCAACCTCCTCAACTGAAGCCATATCTGAACGGTAGAAATAGTTTTGAATCGTTTCATAAGCACTAACCGATTCGATTTCACCATTTAGAACTTCATCTTCGTTACCAGACATGAAGGTTACTTCTATTCTTTCCTCTGAGCTTTGTATTAAATGGAAGTAAACTCGGTTAAATGTATGATCATGCTGGAATTCAAACTGATCCACATTAAATAGTTGGTCAATTAAGCTGATTGGTATATCTACAGGGAATATGAGTTCCATATTAGGAGACCAAAGTCCCCATGAACTTGATATATGTGAATCTATTTGCGAGAAAGACCAATCGGCAATTTCTTCAAATAGTTCCGCTTCTTCTTGTTTGTCTGGAATGATGGCTGAATCTGTTTCATTAAATACAATCTGGTCAGGTTGTAGAACTTGGCTAAGATGTTTAGGCTCACCATCTAATTCTGTTTCTTCTAAGTAAGTAGCTTGATCTAATTCTTCATACTCTGGCTGATATGTCCATAAAGCTAATGTGAGAAACAAGCTTGATATGACTAGTAAAACTAATAAAGCTGTTTTAAACTGTTCTTTGTTCATGAACTACGCCCCCGTTTCTTTCTCATCAACGGTAAGCTAAACGAAATTGTCGTCCCTTTTCCTTCACGGCTATCTGCCAGATCTTACCGTCATGGGCTTCAATAAGCTCCTTAGCAATTGCAAGTCCCAAGCCTGTCCCACCTAATTGACGTGTTCTCGCTTTATCAACGCGATAAAAACGATCAAAGACTTTCTCTAAGTTTTCTGTTGGGATACCTACACCTTCATCAGAAACTTGAGTGAGAATATGGTGACGTTCCTTTTTCACAGTAACATTAATTTCGCCACCCTCAGGTGAATACTTAATGGCATTCGAAATAATGTTATCAAGTACTTGCGTTAACTTATCTGAATCCATCCATACATAACAATGATCTTTCGGTAAATTACGTGTTAGTGACAAGCCATCTTTTATATTAAATGAGAAACGATCGACGACTTGATCAATATACTTAACATATTCGACCCGCTCTTTTTCCAATAAATAGTCTTTATTATCCATTTTAGATAACTGTAATAAATCGTTAACTAACCTGATCATTCTGTCAGATTCATTTTGAACGACATTTAAAAACTTTGGTGTGATCGTCTCATCTTTCCATGTTGAATCGTCTGTTAATGCTTCTAAATAACTTCTCATCGTCGTTAAAGGTGTACGTAATTCGTGTGAAACGTTAGCTACGAACTCGCGACGTTCCCTTTCCACACGCTCTTCTTCTGTTACGTCACTAATTACGGTTAAGAAACCATTCATTTCTTCAGCTTCATCTTGAATAGCTGAAAAGTTCGCTTTTAACAACAACTCTTGGTCATCATCTGAGAAATCGATAATGGTACTACCAATTTCTTTAATTTCCTCTAAGTTATTAACGTGCGAATTTAAACCTAAAACATCTAAAAGCGGTTCACTTTGAACTTCAATATAGTTCTGGCCAATTAGTTTGGATGCTGGTTCGTTCATTAAAATAATGTCACCATGCTCATCAGTCGCAATAACGCCATCAGTCATATTGGATAGTACTGAACTTAACTTACGGCGTTCACCTTCTGTAGTTGCTTGGGCTAACTGTAACTGGTCATTTAAATCATTAAAACTTACAG
>NZ_AKIF01000239.1 GCF_000269905.1 Alkalibacillus haloalkaliphilus C5 | reverse complement strand
TAGAGCCTAAATAGTTAATCGGTCTTTTTAGTTACATCATATATTTTTGTTCATTGCGTATAGGTTCAAGTAACTTATTAACGAGAATTGCATTTTTCTCCGTAATCTCTTCTTTTCTAGGAATCGGTTCATAAATACTGGATTCATCATGCCATGTTGCCGGTAAATTGACAGGGCTTTCGTTTTGCCACTGATCAAGCCAGCGTTTTGGAATTGAGCCTGAAAATGTTTCGCCATGGTTATTAACTACAGACCAAATTTGCGCCCATGCTCTAGGTACGACTCGCCAAATATCATAACCACCACCACCTAATGCAACCCATTTACCGTCACAATACTCATTAGCTAATTGATATGCTAACTTTGGAATTTCTTCATAGATTTCCATTGTACAGCATAAGTGAGACAACGGGTCATAGACGTGTGCATCTGCACCGTTTTGAGTCACAATTATATCTGGCTTAAAGTGTTCTGTAATTTCCGTTAGTGACTCTTTATAAGCCGACAAAAAGGACTCATTTTCAGTAAAAGCATCAATTGGAATGTTAAATGATGTTCCATAACCTTCGTTGTGTCCACGCTCGTTAATGTTACCGGTTCCAGGAAATAAGTACCTACCTGTTTCATGAATCGATAGAGTACAAACGTTTGGGTCATCGTAAAAAATCCACTGCACACCATCACCGTGATGGGCATCTGTGTCGACATAAAGCACTTTGTAGTCAAATTTTTCACGAATATATTGAATAGCAATAGCCGCATCATTATATATACAAAAACCAGAAGCTTTACGGCGGAATCCATGGTGTAATCCACCACCAAGATTTAATGCTCGTTTTGTTTGGCCACTTAATACGGCATCCACAGCTGTTAATGTGCCTCCAACAAGTTGAGCTGCTGCTTGATGCATATCTTCAAAAATTGGTGTATCTTCAGTTCCGACCCCATATTCTAAACTTTCTTCTTGTGCCAGTTTGTCTTCACTAGCACGTTTAACAGCATCAATGTACTTTCTGTCATGTACTAGAGCAATTTCTTCATCTGATGCAACTCTAGGTGTTATGATTTGTTGATCATTTAAAGCGTTCATAGATTTAAGTAATTTATAAGTCAGCTCTACACGTTTTTGGTTAAAAGGATGGTCATCACGAAACTTATAGTTTTTAAAGGCTTCCGTATAAACAAAAGATGCTTCATTCGTCATTTTGAAAGCCCCGGTATGTTTGGCCATATGACTTCATAGCCATGTTGTTTTAGTTCGTCAATTAACGGCATAGGATTCATGGTTTGAATGCGTAGAACGATAATTTTCTCGTGATAACTATCCTGATATGGGTAGATGAAGACTGATGATATGTTCGTATTTCGATCGCTTATAATTTTTGTAACGTTAGGTAAAACACCAACTTTGTTTGGTACTTTGACCTCAATTTGTGAGCTTTGTTCATGAATTCCTGTTAGCTGAATTAGACGGTAAAGTAAGTCTTTTTCTGTTACAATACCGACTAACTGATTGTTTTTCGTTACAGGTACACATGCAATTTCATGCTCATAAAAAATAGTTGCTATATCTTCTATGAAATCTAAAGGATGTACTGTAATTACTGGTGTTGTCATTATTGATGAAACTTCATGCTGTAAGATCTGTCTGTTTTGGGTTTCTTCAAGAATTGATGGTGCTGCGTCTCGAATATCACGATCTGACAATATTCCTACTACTTGTTCATTTTCACTAACGACAGGAATGTGCCTAATTTTATGTTTGTTTAGTAGTTCTAATGCTTCTTCTATACAATCATTCGAATTAATTGTCACAATTGATTCTGACATAATTTCTTCTACTAACATAATCTCACCTCACTATAACCAGTAATCATTTCGCCCCATAAAACGGAGGGAATCAAACGTTTTTACTGAAGACTTAGGTACGTTTTTGCCAATTCGAACGAGCAGACAATTGGCAGGGTGTGATATAATCTCAGGGTCATCTGTAGACATTGGTTTAAGTCCACCTTTCCCCATCATCTTCTCCATAATTTTTCGATATTCCCATACGTTAAGTCCTGTTGATTTCATATCCCAATGCCAATAATATTCAGTTGTTATAATAATATAGTTCTCCATTTGTGGATCTTTCATGGCTAATTTCAGAATAGAAGAACCGACACTCATGCTCGGTAGTCATTCGATACTTCAATGGCCCCTAATTCAATTAAATCTTCCATTT
>NZ_AKIF01000238.1 GCF_000269905.1 Alkalibacillus haloalkaliphilus C5 | reverse complement strand
CAATTGTGTATAAAGGTGTGTAAAAACTAGTAATATAGTTGTCGTCGTTGTTATCTTCTAATATGTCATTTATGTTTGCTTGCTTTTCTTCATATTGATCATCTAAATAAGCAGCAATGCCAATAGCAGCTGATGGTTGATGAACTGTCAGTGGCGCTAGAGGGAAGAACGCGCTATAAGTAAAATATACGATAAAAGCAACTAAACTATATAAAATTGGCTTCTTTTTAGCTTCCATCAAGTCCTCAATCCTTTCCATGAACTTAATTTTATCATAACTTTTTTACTAATAATTTACAAAACAGTTTTATTAACAACTTGGTCAGCTCTCAATATGTTGTTATGACTTGCTAGATTATAATTGTTATGTGAATAAGTCTACTTTATTAACACAATTCTGTGCATAACTATACTGAAATGTGGATGAAACCAGATGTTTACAGGTTTTATCCACAAATGAAAGTGCTTCAATAATATTTTTCCACATTATTTGTTCACTTTTCCCAAAGTTATTCACAGGAAATATGGAATTATCCACTTAGTTGTAAAGAGCATGTTGAGAGATCATCCGGCGATTTTTTCATTTTTTCGACGAAACGAACCCATTTTCCGTTGAAAAAGTTGATATTCCGGCGAAACACATTAAAAATCCGACGAACGCCGAATTAACCATTGACTTTCACGTAACGTGAGAGCTTATAGTATAAGTGTGAGGAGTTGGTCATATGAAAGTAAATGAAGTTGCAAAACTCGTTGGAATTAGTGTGCGCACACTGCATCATTATGATGAAATTGGACTTTTGAGACCAAGTAAAAATCCATATACAGGCTATAGAACATATTCAGACTCAGACCTAACCTTGCTGCAGCAAATTTTATTTTTCAAAGAGTTAGGTTTCTCACTTAAGAAAATTAAAGAAATAATCAACAGTCCAGAGTATGACCAACTTGAAGCACTTAAGATGCATCGAAAAATGCTTGTTGATAAGCGTGAAAAATTCGATTTAATGCTACAGACAGTTGATCAAACAATTGAAGCGAAGGAAGGAGGATTTGAAATGTCCAACCAAGATAAGTTTAAAGGCTTTGACTTTAGCGAAAATCCTTACGAAGATGAAGCTCGGGAGCGTTGGGGTGATGTTAAAGTAGATGAAGCGAAGAAAAATGCGATGGGAATCAATAACGCAGAACAAGAACGTATGAATGACATTTATCGAAAGCTTGCAGAACTTCTTCAAGGCGATCCAAAGTCAGAAGAAGCACAAGTAGCCATTAAAGAATGGTACGATTTTTTGAATAAAAATTTTACGACTTACACACCAGAAATGTTCCAAGGGCTTGGTATGATGTATGTACAAGACGAACGATTTCAGAAAAACATCGATCAATTTGGAGAAGGTCTAGCTCAGTTTATGAGTGAGGCGATGGTTGAGTTTGGCGAGCGGAATAAATAAAGGAAGGAGCACCAAGATGAACAAAATTTTGGTGCTCCGATTTTTTGTATATCACGCCACAGCGATAATCCACATTAATAAAGTAAATGAAAAGATGATCCAAAACGTATTTTCAGTTGTCTTTTCGTTGTTGTGTGTTTTTTAATGACGGCAACTAAGTTGAAACTGAACAGAACGGCCAGAATTGGTGTGAGGAATAGGGCTGCTAAAACGGCTATAGCTTCTATATACATCATCATCCTGATAATCAGTCTTTGTAAAAAAGTACCATCAAAGAATTGTTATGACAAGACAATTTTCCACAATCTCTCTCAAAACCTCCTATAGTAAGCGACAAGGGTTTTACATACGATAGTTAGAAATTAATTGTATGATGGTAGGTTAGGAGGATGCCTGTGGAAAAATGCCGTTTTTGTCGTACGAAGGCTGTGAGTAAGTGTCGTTCTTGTTACAAACCACTCTGTTCGAAATGTAAAATCTCTCAAGGTGGGATGACTTACTGTAATACGGAGTGTAAAGATCTAAATTAGTAGATTTATTTGATCCACAGATTAGATCTGTGGTTTTATTTTTGTGTTGGGGGAGGGAGTTTTGAAGTGATAATTTGGCGTTCGCGCATAGTATTCTGGCGCTCGTGAAGATAATTTGGCGTTCGTGACCAGTAATCTGGCGCTCGCAGAAATATTTTGGCACTCACAAGGTCAACGCACTCGGAAGTTTATCAGCGTTCACGGAAATTTATCAGCGCTCACACCATGTTTATCAGCGTTCAGAGAAATT
>NZ_AKIF01000237.1 GCF_000269905.1 Alkalibacillus haloalkaliphilus C5 | reverse complement strand
AGTGACGATCCCATCAGGTAAGTCAGTCTATAGATTTTTAGAGAATGCATCTGATGAATTTTACGTACCAGCGATTGAAGATATTAAAATTGGTTATGAAGTCGTACGAGACACTGATTCTGCGAACAATTTAATCTTTTTGGAACCAACATGGTTTATAGAGTATGCAAACGGTGTGTGGCGTCCATTAAGCTATTTTGAAGACCGAGCCAGCTTGCAGGAGGATGGATAAGTATGCAGTGGGGACAAATTAAAACACTGTTTATTATTAGTTTCTTAATCTTAAACTTGTTTCTAGCTCAACAATTTCTAGAGAAAATTGGTGATACAAATCTTGAAATGTTAGCTCAAACCAGTTTTGAAGATCAATTGGTCGCTGATGAGATTGAGGTTGGTGAATTGCCTGAAAGAGGCGAGCGTGAAGTATATATATCGGCTGAGCGTTATGAGTTTGAAGAAGAAGAATTTGCTGACATAGCTGATTCTGTTAACAATCAAACAATGATTCTCGTCAATGAAGATACGATTTTAAGTGAATTTGATGAGCCCTTCGAATTTAACGATAACCACGAGGAGTTACTAGAACAAATTCATCGTGGTAGTGAGTATGAATTTTGGGGCGAATATGATGAACATGTCATTTTGTTCTTTCAAGAGCAAAACGACCGTACAGTATTTTTCAACACTTCAGGATTAATTGCGGTAACTCTTAATGAAGATGGCGAGGCTGTTAACTATGTTCAGCGTCTATTAGATCATACCGCTGTTCAAAGTGAAGAACAAACAGTATTAGACCCAATTAACGCTATTGAAGCTTTATATTCATCCGTTTTACAAAGACAAGATGAAGTGACAGATATGAGTTTAGGTTATCATACGTTAATTGAAGAAGGGCCACAAATTTTTACACCAACTTGGAAAATAACAATTAATGACGAACGAAATTATTTCGTCAACGCAATTGAAGGACAGTTGATTCCGAACGATGAAGAAAACTTTGTCCAAGCAATTTCCTATTTTATAGACTATCAAGTGCAAGAATTTATGCGGAGTGAAAGTGAATGAGTTTACATTTTAGTGTACTAGCATCAGGAAGTTCAGGTAATGCTTTCTATATAGGGACTAATAATACGAAATTGTTAGTGGACGCCGGCTTAAGTGGTAAGAAAATTGAAAGCCTCTTAAATGAGGTAGATGTTGATCCACATGACCTTGATGGTATTTTAGTTACACATGAACATAGTGACCATATTAAAGGCCTAGGTATTATGGCTAGACGGTATAACTTACCGATTTATGCTAATGCTAAAACATGGCAAGCAATGGAACATTCTATTGGTAAAGTGACGACTGATCAAAAGTATGAGTTTGAAATGGAAACAGTTCAAAGCTTTTCTGGTTTAGATATTGAAAGTTTTGGTGTTTCACATGATGCAGCAGAGCCAATGTTTTACGCGTTTCACTATGAAGGTAAAAAAGTAGCCGTGTTAACCGATACGGGATATGTATCTGAACGAATGAAAAAGACAATTGAAAATGCGGATGCATTACTGTTTGAAACGAATCATGATGTGGGTATGTTACAAATGGGGAAATACCCATGGAATGTTAAGCGTAGAATATTAAGTGATTTAGGTCACGTATCTAATGATGATGCAGCACATGCCATGATGGATGTCATTGGAGATCAAACAAAGAAAATATATTTAGGCCACTTAAGCCAAGATAACAATATGGTTGATTTAGCTCGAATGAGTGTAGAGCAGAGACTGAAGGAGAATGGATTTCCTGTAGGAGAGGCTTTACAGCTAGAGAATACAAGTCCTGTGAAGCCGACACCTATTTTACATCTTTAAAGTTAATAGAATGAGTGAGGTGTTTTAAATGGGTTACTATGATGATCATATTAAATCATCAAAGCAAAAACAGGGCCGCCCATGGTTCGCAGCAATCGTAGGCGCCATTATAGGTTCAGCAATTATGTTTTTTGCATTATCTGCAATAACAGGTACTGATGTGTTATCCAATAACACAAATGAACAAGCTGGAACATCTAATCAAGACCAAGAGTTAAACGAAGAAGGCGTTGCTGAACAAAGGAATGTCGAGGTAAACATCCAGTCACAAATAACAGACATAGTAGATGAAGTATCGGATGCTGTTGTAGGAGTCGTTAATATTCAAAATCAAAATATTTTCGGTCAACAAATGGAACAAGACCCAGATGACGCCCCTACAGGCTCAGGTGT
>NZ_AKIF01000236.1 GCF_000269905.1 Alkalibacillus haloalkaliphilus C5 | reverse complement strand
GGGTTATTTATATTATTGTTAATTGCATTTGCATGTGCCATTTATTATTTGTTTGCAGATCACACTTATGAACGTGAGTTAGATCGACTTGAAGTGGAAGCTTCAAATATGGTCACCAATTTAACAGATGTCGATGCTAACATTCCAGTGGACGATTTGCTTCGAGCATATGTGCCTTCTAACGGGTCGATTCGCGTACTTGATTCGGATTACAATATGATGACGTCAGTTACTTCAGGAGAAGAAATGACGTTATTTGATGTGTCGATGCCAGAGCAGCGTGGGCGGTTCGTTCAACTTTTACAAAATGATCAAACGTTAGCGATCGTCCAAGAACCGATGATTTGGCAAGATGGACAAGTTGTTTACGTGCAAGTGATCGAAAATTTATCGCACATTGATGAAACGTTAGCCAATTTACAGCTCGTCTTAATGTTTGTCGTATTAATTGGTGTGGTGCCGGTTGTTGTTTCGGGGAAACTTTTGGCTGATTTAATCTTAGGTCCTATTCAATCACTGATTCAAACGATGAATGAAATTAAAGAAAGTCAAACGTTTAAACAAATTCCACTTAAGCGTCAATCAAAAGACGAATTATACACAATGACAGAAACGTTTAACGATATGATCGCGTTACTCCAAGAGCATTATGAAAAACAAGAACAGTTCGTCTCAAATGCTTCTCATGAGCTTCGAACACCGATAACTGTTATTGAGTCTTACGCAAATTTAGTTAAACGGCGAGGACTAGAACGACCAGAAGTTGTTGAAGAGGCGATTGAAGCCATTGCATCTGAGTCTACACGTATGAAAGATTTAACAGAACAGTTGCTGTTACTAGCTAAGCGTGACCAAGATTGGCAAATTCGTTCGGATGAGGTTAGTTTAAAAGATCTATTACAAACTATTAGCGAACATTTGTCACAAGGCTATCATCGTGAAATTAAAGTTGATGCTAACAAGTCGTTTAAAGTTGAAACTGATGAACAAAAATTAACACAACTGTTATACATTTTATTAGATAATGCGTTGAAGTATAGTGAAGAACCTGTCGAACTCATTTTGTCTGGTGAACAGAATCCTGTAATTACGATACAAGATTATGGTGTTGGCATCCCAGAAGCTCATCAATCAAGAGTGTTTGAACGATTTTATCGTGTGGATGAAGCGCGTAACCGGAAAACAGGCGGGAGTGGCTTAGGTCTAACACTTGCGAAAGAAATTACCGATGCTTTGGATCTTGACTTACGATTAAGGAGTGTAGAAGGTCAAGGTACGACAATTAAGTTGTATTTTTAAGCATGTTTTAATTAAATTTTAATCTTTGTACGGTATAGTGATCGTAACAGTTATTCGGCGTATAGTTTTATAGGTATTTTTAAACTTTAAGGATGGTTAACATGAAACGAAGACAGGTCGCTTGGTTAGTAGGTGGGGTTGTAGTAACAATTTTTATATTCGTCATAGCACAACAGTTTGTTTTTTCTCCAGCTTCAGCTGAACAACTGTCGCGTGAAGAGGCAGAACAGCATGTAAGTGAGCGGTTTTCCGGTGAGATTAAAGGAATACGTGAAACGGCGTCTCACTATGAGTTTGAAGTTGAATTAAAAACAGGGGTTTATCGTGTCTCTGTTGAGAAGCAACGAGGTCATATTGAACAGTTATCTCGTGAAGAAGCTTACGAATATGAAGATGAAGTTGAGTCAGAACCAGAAACAGAAGTAGACGAAAATCAATCTGAAGAAGTCAATGAGGATGAAGATATTACAGAGGAAGTAGAAGAGCCTACTGAAGAAGATGAGCCAACGATCTTATCTTATGATGAAGTGACATCAATTGCATTAGATGAGCAAGAAGGTAACATTACCGAACTTAACTTAATTGATGAAGATGAGCCTTATTATCAGTTAATTATTGAAGATGAAGAATTGGTTTATGAAATGATGATTGATGCGTATCAAGGGACTGTGATTTCTTTACAATCTGAAGCTAAAACACCAGACACAGTCGTCTCAGAAGAAGAAGCGGTAGAAATTGTCTTAAGTGAAATTGAAGGTGACGTAACCTACGTCGAGCTTCGTGAAGTTGAAGGTAGTTTGTATTACTTTATGACAGTTGTTCTTAATGAAGAAGAGCAAGCAATTGCGCAAGTTAATGCCTTTTCAGGTGAGATTCATTCGGTTGCTTGGGAAGAACGTGAAGAGGAAAATGATGAGGAGGAAAATGAAGAAGAGGAAGAATGATTTATTCTTCCTCTTCTTCT
>NZ_AKIF01000235.1 GCF_000269905.1 Alkalibacillus haloalkaliphilus C5 | reverse complement strand
AAGGTGTTGTTTTAGAGCTAAACCCGACAGCACAAATTGGTGGACTTGTCTTCCCGATGAAAGGTAAGCCAAATGATATTCCAAAAGCAATCATTGATTACTACTTCCCTGAAACAGAGCCGATTACTCAAGACCAAAGTAGACTTTACTTTGACTTAGAAACAGTACTTGAGCCTTTATTGACTCGTACGGCTAAAGTTGCAGCTATGTCACCCAAGCCTAAGGGTGAACTGTATGCAAAGAAATATATCGTAACAGGTGATGTAAGTAACCACGGTTTCCACCTAGGACTACGTAAACAATTATTTGAGCGTTATTTATTCGGACGAATTGTCATGCTTGAAGACGATAGTATAGAAGTTGTTGCAGCAGGTACCGACTCTGAAGCAGTCGAAGAATTTAAAGAAGCACTCTACGAAGACCCAGAAAGGTCAGAAATTGAAAGTGTAACTGAAGAAGCGTATGATGGAGCATTAAATATCGGCGTTGAGATTAAAACGGCTAAACACCTTCAGTTAGAACGCGCGCAAGAATTACAGCAATCATTAGAGCTAATTAACCAAGAGCTTCATTCACTTGAAAAAAACTACAAGACTTACTTGAAGAGTTTCTCTTGGAGAATATCCTATCCTATTCGGCTGATCGGTGCTATGTTTAAATCGATCAGAAGATCTTAATTAAAATTAGGGAGTAATGAATAATGAAAGACCAACAAATGATTACATTACCTCATTTAACAAATGACGTAGTGCGACAAGCAAAAAAAACGAAACTATGCGCCTACTCCGTTGCATTAGAAGGATGGCGTCGAGGTCTTAATTTAAAATGGTATACAAAAGATTCTGAGCACTTTCAAGACATGGTGATCTTCGGCGTAAACCCACCAGGGCGACTATTTTCTTTAAGTAGTGGTGAACATACGCACTATTTCTTTAGAACACGTGGCGATAAAATAACGAATGAAGCAGTTGAAATCGGATCAGATAAAGATGAGACGAAACGTTATTTATTAAATCAAGACGTTCCATGTCCAATAGGGAAGCTTTTTAATGGAGAGCATTCTGATGAAGAAGTCGTTCAACAAGCGTCACAAGAGATCCAGTACCCACTTGTTATAAAGCCTGTAGACGGAAGTTTAGGAAATGGTGTTATTACAAACATCCGAAACGATGAAGAGTTATATCATGCTTTACGTTATGTCCGGGATGAATTAGGCTATCAAGACATTATTGCCGAACGTTATATTACAGGTGAAGAATACCGAGTTTATGTCATTGAAGACGAAGTTGTAGCAGCTTATAACCGAGTACCAGCGAACGTTGTTGGAGACGGTGAACATACAATCGAACAATTAATAAACCGTAAAAATAAAGAACGACGTAAAAATGCTCGACTTCACAGTTGCCTAATTGAAGTCGATATTGAAATTACCGAGTTTATCGAAAAAGCAGGGTACAACTACGACAGCATCCCAGAAGAAGGAGAATTGATTTATCTTCGTGAGAAAACGAATGTATCTTCTGGTGGAGACCCAATTGATGTGACAGACACGATTCCTACTGAGATTAAAGAAGTAGCTGTTAAAGCATTAAAAGCTGTACCAGGCCTTTATCACGGTGGGGTTGATATTATTTACGATGAAAACACTGGTATACCACCAGTCGTCATCGAATTAAACCCAACTGCACAAATCGGAGGAATCCTTTACCCTTCAGAAGGTAAAGCACGAGACATCCCTAAAGCAATTGTCGATTACTATTTCCCTGAAACAAAAGGCATCGACACGAGCAAATCGAAAGTGTATTTTGACCTAAATGCAGTACTAGAACCGTTAACAGACCGCTCAGCAATCGAAGTCGAAGTCAATGATGCACCTGATGGCAAATTATACGCGCGTCAATACACACTCAAAGGGCGTGTCCGACGCAACTCATTCCACCAATGGATGAAAGAACAAGCCCAATCACTTGGCCTACACGGTTATGTACAGCGATCATTGAAAGATGAAGTGGAAGTCGTCGTAGCCGGTACAAGCAGAGAAAAGGTTCGTGAATTTAGAGAACTCTTAAACAATCCACCGAAGAAAGTGAAAATCCGACAAATTGAATCAGACCGTTATGAGGACCCGATCAAGATTGGGTTTGAAATAGACGAGCCGTATAATCCTAAAAGCTTTAAATCACTAGGGTCTGCGATTTATAATATGGAACGTGAGCTTCATAAGAGTCAAAAACGTAAAGATAAACTTGAAAAAGAAATTGATAAGATTA
>NZ_AKIF01000234.1 GCF_000269905.1 Alkalibacillus haloalkaliphilus C5 | reverse complement strand
ACTCTTTAGTCACTTTTGCCGCTTGCTTCTGATCAAAATTCCCTTCTACAACATAGCTGCTTAGAAACCAATCTTGCTGCTTAATGACATCGATATAACCTAAATAACGATTATCTGAGTTTTCCACTTTGTCGGGGCCCTTTATATGGCCAATCCGAGTGCAGCCCATTTCTAGTAAATGCTCTGCCGCCTTCCGTCCACCACTGCGGTTATCAATCGCAAAAGTTGGGATATCTTGATGAATCGATCGGTCAAGCGCGACAACTGGCATATCATATTCAGCAATTAAATCCCGTTCAATTGTATTCGATACGATAATCGCACCATCGACGTATTTTTGTTTCATAACATCAAGATAAAGTCGTTCCTTTTCAGGGTCTTCATCACTATTACAAAGGATCGTCGTAAACCCTTTTTGAATTAAATAATCTTCCACACCTCGAACAAGCTCCGGGAAGTACGGGTTCGTAATATCCGGGACGATGATGCCAATCGTTTTGGATTGCTTCTTAAACAGGCTACGCGCAACTGAATTCGGCTTGTAATTCAACAGATCCACTGCCGCTTCTACCTTCTTACGCGTATCTTCATTAACATATCCATTACGATTAATAACCCGCGAAACCGTTGCCACCGAAACTTCCGCACGGTGTGCTACATCTTTAATTGTTGCCATATTAGACCACCTAAATTATTTCATTTTCTATGGTGTAACCGTTTACATGTTATTTGTAATAAAAAGAGTTACTGAGCTGTAACCCGTTACATATTATTCTAGTACTATTATAAATGGTTTGTAAAGTGTTTCTATTAAAAATATTAAAAAATAAAAAGAAGCACCCACATCGCCGTGAGTGCTTCCCTTGTTCTATTTTATGGTTGATTGACGCTATTAAATTAAAGGGATCTTTTTCTCTTTTTTCTATTTTCCCTTCAACCATAACAGTATACTCTATGGTGGACTGGTCTTTTAATCCACGGTGTGTTGTTCCACCTTTAGTCAAAATTAACATTTTATACATATATTCGTATTTTAAAATTTGTTTTTGTCTATTTTTAATGTTTAATTCTCTAAAATAATTTTGACCACAAACTATTTTAAGCTACTTATACATTTTATTTAGTTAATAAGTCAATGTAAACAACTATTTAATTAAATTATATAATTTTAACGACTCAACTCTTTTCGTTTATTATAAACTAGGCTAACCACTACAGAAAATATGGATAAAAGGTAGAAATTTGTTACTTTTTATGGTTAATTTGTAGTAGGAATATATTTACTAGACATTATTTTAAAAGCTTACTAGTTGATTATGACTTATACTGCGGCCGAAGGAGGGATGATTATGAAAAAAGGTAGTCTAATCACCGTTATAATTGCTCTTATAATTTTATTAATTCCAGGTATTGTATTGGCTCAAGATGATGGGCCAGCTAATAATGAAGATGAATCAGAGGATCAGGTGGAGGATGATGGCCCGATGGATGGTGGTTATTCTGATAATGATGAAAATGAAATAGATGACGATGGTCCATTACATGATCACGGTTCTGAAGATGAGGATACTTCGTCTGACGAAGAAGAAAATAATTCATCTGAAGAAGAGTCTTCATCAAGCGATAGCGATTCAGATAATAAGTCATCAAATGAGGCTCTTCCAGTGATAATGAGTCGCCTGGTGGGGAAGAAACTGAAGAGGATCTTTCATCTGATAGCGATAGTCGGGATAGTTCATCATCTAACAATCAAGATTCTTCATCAAACAACACATCTTCTAACAATTCGAGTTCGTCTAACGAATCTGACTCTACAAGCCAGGGTTCAAGTTCTAACCAAACATCGCAAAATAGAACGGAAAGTAACGAGCAACAAACTACTGAAGAACAAAGTAACGACGAAGATTTAATGCTTGATGAAGACGAAGAGCTAGAAGAAGATGAAGAAGCAGAAGACGAAGAAGAAATAGAATCTATTAGTCTTAAAGAATTCATTGACTCTAACTTGACGAGATCAACTTTACTTAGAAGTGATGGTTTACAAGGTTTAGATGTATACCAAGCAAGAGAGCAGAGAGTTAATAGCACATTCACTGAGAGACAAGCTTCCAGCCCAGGCTCTACCCACACTCTATGTTAGTAGGATCAATGATAGTCATTCTTGGATTAAGCGTTTTTGTCGTCTTTCGTTATAATCGTAAATCTTGATTAAAACATCATAACAAAGAAGTCGGGCACACCTCTTTCGGATGTGCCCGACTTCTTTTTAAGCCCCTGTAATGACTTT
>NZ_AKIF01000233.1 GCF_000269905.1 Alkalibacillus haloalkaliphilus C5 | reverse complement strand
GCACTTCTAATAAGACATGTTCAGGAATCTCAAACCATTTCGGCTCATTGTCATTAACTTGGATGACGAGCGGTAAAATATCGAAATGGCCATATTTCGGCTTCCAACCAACCTCAATACAAACGTTCGTGAACTCGATTGAGTCGGAATCACCAATAATACCTTGCTCGGTTTCATAACCAGCGTAACGAATGAGCTGATGATTCCATACCCGAACCTTTTCACCTTGTTTCAATTGTTGGAAAACAGAGATCGTCGAACGAATTCGTCCACCATTTGTCGCAAAATCAATGTGCTCAACTAATGCTTGAAAGATAGCTTCTTCTGTCTTTAAATGCCTTTGGTCTTTAACATGAAGCTGATCCCAAAACAGTCTACCGATACAACGGTTACTGTTTCGCCAAGCTACTTTTGCTCCATATTCTAACTCTTCATATGTTTGTTCATAAAAGCCTTTTTCAACGATATCTTGATCAACTTCTTCAATCCGACGTAACGCTTCGTCTTCAGTTTTGCCAAACTCGTAATAAGTATTTATAATAAACTCGCGTGCCTCTTGACGCATTTGTTCCATAACGAATCACCTCTATGGATCTCTAATAATGTTAGCATACCATAGAGGTGATTGGGAAAAGCTCAATATTTGTGAGGAATCTGAAACAGATTAATGATTATCTTTGAAAGACCCACTACTTTCATTAATTTCACCTAATTCAATGCGGTTACCATCAGGGTCGTTTAGTACAGCAATTGATCCCCAGTCAAACGTTTTACACTTTTCTATAAATTGTACACCACGTTCCTCCAATTCTTTAACAGATTCAGCTAATGATTCAACATCAAAACGAAGTACAGTTGGATTTTGATGTCGCGATTTCTCCTCGTGAGATCCGGAACCACCTTGTTCTACCATCAAATAACCATGTGGCAACTCAAAAGAAACAAGGGTGTCTTTCACATTTCTTACTTCTAATTGAAGCAAATCTCGATAAAAAGCAATACACTCATCATATCTTTCAACAAATAAAATTAATCCAAATTCACGAAAGTTCATTTATTTGTATCCTCCTAGCCATTCTTTTTTCACATGTTTCCACAATTTCACTAGACCACCAAATTGATTTGTATAACTAAATTAAAGTCTCCGAACCATATAAAGTTCAAATAAACTAGATAACGAAAACGATCATTAACCTGTTCTAAACTTCATTTACTACTCCTCTTTAGTCAAACTAAAAAATGCCACAAAACCTAGTACGGACGTCACAAACATCACCGTCCCCATTGGCACAGCTGTCGTTTCATCTAGACCGACAAGTGGTGATACCGCTGCTCCTAATAATAATGGTAATGTACCTAATAAAGCACTAGCACTCCCCGCTTGGTTAGCTTGATGTTGCATCGCCAACGTAAACGTACTCGTTAACACCATTCCCATTGCGGTCATGTAGATGAAAATTGGAATGACTAACGATATGAGTGGTCCTTCGATGATCGTCATGACAATTAAAAACGACGTCATCGTCACGACAGTAATGACTGCAGTTTTAAGTAACGTTCGTTCATGAAACACACCAGATAAACGACCAATGAGGAAACTTCCGATAATAATACCAAGTCCATTTATACCAAACAACACACTAAAGACTTGTGGTGACACACCGTAAATATCTTGGTACACAAATGGCGTGCCAGCCACATAAGCGAAGCTTCCGCCATGAATGAGTCCTAATGTTAAAGCATAACCGATAAATGTTTTGTCTTTAAATAAACTTCCCATCGTTTTAACGGTGCTACCAATTGAACTTGGAATACGTCTTTCTTCTTCTAACGTCTCAGGTAACTTCCAAGCTGTAATGATGACAATGATAATTCCTAACAGACCTAAAAAGTAAAAGATCGTGTGCCAAGTAGCAAATGGAAAAGCTAAAATCACGCCACCAGCCATTGGTGCGAGCATTGGAGCGGTTGAGTTAATAACCATTAATAATGCGAAAAACTTCGTTAACTCTTTACCTGCAAACACGTCACGAACTACAGCTCGAGATAAAACAATACCAGCAGCTGCTGTAAAGCCTTGTAAGAAACGAGCAATAATTAACGTTGTAATATTAGGAGCAATCGCACATAAAAAAGATGCTAACGCAAATAAAAATATACTAATTAATAATGGCTTCTTTCTACCACGGGCATCACTAATCGGACCAACGACAACTTGTCCTAAAGCAAGACCAATCAAACATGTTGTTAATGTTAATTGAACGAGCGAAGCACTTGCTTCTAAATCATTTGAAATGCCTGGA
>NZ_AKIF01000232.1 GCF_000269905.1 Alkalibacillus haloalkaliphilus C5 | reverse complement strand
CTGACTGCTCAACTCGCTAAAAGGTCAATTGTTCATGTTTTCATCATACTCCAACCCTTTA
The DNA here is from genome assembly GCF_000269905.1 of Alkalibacillus haloalkaliphilus C5. GTDB lineage: Bacteria > Bacillota > Bacilli > Bacillales > Alkalibacillaceae > Alkalibacillus > Alkalibacillus haloalkaliphilus_A. The sequence goes on along the minus strand of NZ_AKIF01000232.1, from coordinate 2,354 downwards.
GTCCTAACCATTTCTCGTTTATACAGCAATTGCTGAACGACTTAACTCAAGGTATAATGTTAAACATATATGAATGCGGAAGAAATTGGGTGAGGTGTATGAGTACAAAGCACGAGCAAATATTGAATTACATAGATGAGTTGCCAGTTGGCACGAAAATTTCAGTTCGAGCTGTCGCAAAAGAGTTAGATGTTAGTGAAGGTACGGCTTATCGTGCTATTAAAGAGGCCGAAAACATCGGTTATGTTAGTACAATTGAACGTGTCGGTACGATTAGAATCGAACAGAAGCGTAAAGAAAATATCGAGAAGCTAACATTCGCAGAAGTCGTTAACATCATTGACGGTCAAGTACTAGGTGGACGAAGTGGCTTACACAAAACTTTAAATAAGTTTGTAATCGGTGCAATGAAACTTGAAGCTATGATGAAATACACGGAGAAAAGCTCACTTTTAATTGTTGGTAACCGTGTCAAAGCACAAGAAAAAGCATTAAATGCAGGTGCAGCCATTTTAATTACAGGTGGTTTTGATACAACTGATTATGTAAAAAGCTTAGCTGATCGATATGAACTTCCTGTTATTTCTTGCTCATACGACACGTTTACAGTCGCTGCTATGATTAATAGAGCAATATATGACCAGTTAATAAAAAAAGAAATTGTCATAGTTGATGATATTTTCACGCCGATTGATGAGACACATGTGTTGTATGAAGATGATCTAGTATCTACTTGGCATGCATTAAACGAACAAACGAAGCATAGTAGATATCCCGTATTAAATAGGCAAAATCAAGTCGTCGGAATTGTAACATCAAAAGACATTATTAATAAGCGAATCGATTTAAAAATTGAAAAAGTGATGGCAAAGAAGCCGATTGTAACAAAGGCGACAACATCCTTAGCTAGTGCTGCACACACAATGGTTTGGCAAGGTATTGAGTTAATGCCGGTTGTCGATGAGGATTACACGTTCTTAGGCGTTATTAGTCGTCAGGATGTCATTAAAGGGTTGCAAAGTAGTCAAAGGCAGCCGCAAATCGGTGAGACAATTGATGATCTAATTCATAAGCAACTCGTTTCGAATGATGAATTTAGTGGCTTTTCTACAGAAATCTCACCTCAAATGACAAATCAGTTAGGAACTCTATCGTATGGTGTGTTTGCTTCATTTGTAGCAGAGGCTTGTAACCAAACGTTGAAAAAAGAAAAGACAGGAGACATGGTGATTGAAAATTTATCAATCTTCTTCATGAAACCTGTCCAGATTGGAAGTCAACTTAGAATTGTCCCGCAAATACTTGAACTAGGAAGAAAGTTTGCTAAAATCGATGTTCAAGTATTATCAGATGAAGAACTTGTAGGGAAAGCGATGGTTATGGCTCAATTTATTAACCGTTAACTAATTAGCCATTTGCTCAGCTTTTAAAATTTCTTGGCGGTAATGTTTAAAAATCTTAAAACCAAACACAATTTGTGCGATCCCAACAGCTAAGAAAATAATGGTTAAATATAAAACGATTTGTGTTGGATAAGCTACGTATTGATTCATACCGAATGTAGCCATAAATACACCTAAAGCAATGCGTGCCTTGCCGTTAGTATAATGCATATATAATGGATTTTTGTAATTTAATATTCTTACTTTAAAATATAAATACAAAACAATTGATATAACAAATATGCTAATTAAAATTGGCAATGTTAACTCTCCTTTTTCACTTCAATTCGAAGTCTATTGTAACGATTTTTAATTAAAATTGCTAGTGTATTGCGATGAAAGGGTGCTGAAAATGAAAACAGAAATTATAAAAGCAATCAATGAATACAACACTATTATTATCCACCGTCACGTTAGGCCTGACCCTGACGCATATGGGTCACAAGTAGGATTAGCAAAATTAATCCAAGGAACCTACCCTAATAAAGACGTATATGTTGTAGGTGAAGAAGATGCTTCTTTAAACTACTTAGCTCGCTTAGATCATATTGAAGATGATAAGTATAAGGGTGCCTTAGTCATTGTATGTGATACAGCCAATGAAGAACGCATATGTGACCAAAGGTACAACCAAGGCAATCAACTTATAAAAATTGATCACCACCCTAATCGTGAACCATATGGCGATATTATGTGGGTTGATACAGATGCATCATCTACAAGTGAAATGATTTATGAACTGTACTTAGAAGGCAAAGTTGACGGTTGGACTTTAAACCAAGAATCAGCAAGACTGCTTTATGCAGGAATTGTCGGCGATACTGGAAGATTTCTATTTCCAAGTACAACAGAACGGACTTTTAATGCAGCACAAGAATTAGTCACTTATAATTTCGACCGAAAAACTTTGTA
>NZ_AKIF01000231.1 GCF_000269905.1 Alkalibacillus haloalkaliphilus C5 | reverse complement strand
TCAGCAGTTGGTTTAGGAAACATATGGCGTTTCTCTTATGTTGCAGGTGAAAGTGGAGGAGCGACATTTCTATTAATATATTTATTCTTTGTTCTTATAATCGGTATACCGTTACTTTTAACGGAATTTAGTATAGGAAAAGCAGGACAAATGGACGCAGTCGGTTCATTTAAACGTTTAGCACCGAATACGAAATGGCACCTTACGGGTTTAATGGGTGTAATCGGTGGTATTTTAATATTAAGCTTCTATAGTGTTGTTTCTGGTTGGACTTTATTTTATTTATATCAATATGTAACAGGAGCTTATTGGACTGAACCAGATGGTGGTTTCGGAGCTGCGTTTGAAGCGTGGACGAGTAACCCAATAGCGCCATTGTTTTGGCAAGCACTATTTTTAGGACTAACGATCTTAATCGTTATGAGAGGTATTAAAAAAGGTATTGAGAAAGCTAACAACGTTCTTATGCCTGCATTAGCTATATTACTAATATTTATGGCCGGTTACGGTTTAACGCTAGATGGAGCGAGTGAAGGTTTAGCATTCCTATTTACACCTGATTGGTCGATGTTAACAGAGCCTTCTGTATACTTTATGGCATTAGGACAAGCATTCTTCTCATTAAGTATTGGTATTTGCGGTATGTTGACATACAGCAGTTACTTAAAGGCTAAAGACCGTTTGCCAGCAGCAACAGTTGGTGTTGGTTTAATGGATACTGTGTTTGCTTTAATTGCTGGTGTGATGATCTTTACAGCTGTATTCAGTTACGGAGTTGAACCTGATTCAGGTCCACCTCTTGTATTTATCATCTTACCGAGCATCTTTGAAGGCATGCCAGCAGGCCACATTGTCGGGATTGTCTTCTTCGTACTATTAACGATGGCGGCATTCTCATCAGCATTATCTCTATTAGAGTTACCAGTAGCTTACGTTCACCGTACTTTAGGTTTAACTCGTAAAGCGGCGACACTAATTATGGGATCAATTATTTTCGTATTAGGAATCGCGGCTTCATTAGGTTTCGGTGTATGGAGTCATATCCAAATCAATGGCAATAACATTCTAGATATGATGGACAATATTACAGCTAACGTCATTTTACCGTTAGGTGGCTTACTAATGGCAATCTTCGTTGGTTGGTATTTAAACCGTGACCAAGCTGTTAAAAACAGTGAAATTGAATCACCTTTATTACAAAAAGTTTGGTACAACATTGTTCGCTTCTTAGTACCAGTCTTAATGATTGTCATCTTAATCGTCTCGTTATTCGACTTTTAAAAAATGTGGTATAATCCACATAGAAACTTAGTAGATTAGGTGGTTTAAATGACAATATCTTATGAAGCGATCGTCGAAAAGATGAAAAATGAATTACAATCGATTGACCCAACTTCATCTCAATCAGACATCCGTGCTAAAATGTATGCAATCCGTTCGTTAGCTGATGTCGTATTAGCATCAGATAATGAAAGTCATAGTACACAAACGAAATCGGATACGTTTGTGACATCGCAGTTTGTGACACAAAAGAAAGATGAACTAGAAATCTCGGACATTGAAGCCAAAATGATGGGAATTGAGAAAAAGAAACCAAGCTTCAATGAAGGAAAGAGATTAAAAGAACACGATGCAAACGGCGATTCTTTATTCGATTTTTAAATTAAACGAACAAGAGGAGCGGTAAAGATGAAGATCTTGTTAATAATTGGGGCAATTAGTGGTTTTATTACAGTCGCATTAGGAGCGTTTGGAGCACACGGGTTAGAAAACCGAGTGAGCGAAAAAATGCTGCAAACTTGGGAAAAAGCCGTGCAATACCAAATGTTCCACACGATTGCTATTTTTATAGCATCGATCTTAATGCTCAAAACTGAACTAGCTATTTTTCAAACGTCAGGTTGGGTATTCTTAGTTGGAATTCTCATCTTTTCAGGTAGTTTATATATTTATTCAGTAACAGGTACGAAATTCTTCGCTATGATTACACCAATCGGAGGCCTAGCTTCTTAATTGGTTGGATCGTATTAGCGTACGGAATTTCTAAAATGGTTGTTTAAAATTATACTCAATTAAAGCCTACTCCAAAAAAGGGTAGGCTTTAATTATTAGTTTGGGTTTAATTAAACGTGTTGGTTCCAAAAGGACAAATCAAAAGTTATTAAAAACATGATACATAGTCAACTCGTGTTAGCTGAACACATACTGAGCGGAATCAAAATGCGTAGACTCCAGGTCGCTAAAAACGGTCACGTCCTGTGACCAACGCCGACATTAGACCGTCCGGGTCGTCACGGGAACAGCACGAGTCTCGAGACCCCACAGAGGCGTACAGGATGTGGGTCACTTCGGCGTTTGTGATTGACGTCCGGTACTTAGCCGAAGTTCCTTTGTCTGCCGAGTGATGAACCTGCGTCTACAAGCAATGCTCCGAAGT
>NZ_AKIF01000230.1 GCF_000269905.1 Alkalibacillus haloalkaliphilus C5 | reverse complement strand
GAAGTTTTATCAGCGCTCGATCAAAAAAACCGCTATTCTCTAATCCGAGAATAGCGGAAATCTACTATATTACGATACAGGTTGGTTTTTAATGTATTGTTCTTCATATTGTTCACGGCGACGTTTTGAGGCTTCACTTACTTGTTCGTCTGCGTGGTAAGAAGAACGGACTAATGGGCCAGCCTGGCAGTGCTGGAATCCTTTTTGGAATGCGATTTTGCGTAGTTCGGCAAATTCTCTCGGCTCATAGTAACGCTCTACTTTCAAGTGATTACGCGTTGGCTGTAAGTACTGACCGATTGTTAAAATATCCACATCGTGTGCTAATAAGTCATCCATCGTTTCGATAATCTCTTCTTTCGTTTCACCTAGGCCAACCATAATACTCGATTTAGTTGGTGTATCCGGTGCGATTTCTTTAACACGCTTTAATAATGTTAATGAGCGATCATACGTTGCGCGTGAACGGACAGTAGGTGTTAAGCGGCGAACAGTTTCAACGTTATGGTTGAAAATATCCGGTCCAGCATCCATTAACATTTTAATGTTTTCGTAATCACCTTTCATGTCAGAAGGTAATACTTCAACAGTTGTCCCTGGGTTACGCTCACGGATCGCTTTTACCGTTTCTGCGAAAATTGCTGCACCGCCATCTTTTAAATCATCACGAGCAACAGCTGTGACAACTGCATGGCGTAAGTCCATAATTTCAACAGACTCTGCTACGCGCTCAGGCTCGCCCCAGTCTAATTCAGTAGGAAGACCTGTATTAACCGCACAGAAACGGCAACCACGTGTACATGTCTTACCTAAAATCATAAACGTCGCAGTCTTACGAACAGCCCAACATTCGTGGATATTCGGACAACGCGCTTCTTCACAAACCGTGTTTAAGTTTTTCTCACGCATCATCTTCTTAAGTCCGATATAGTTTTTGTTCGTGTTGAGCTTAATTTTAAGCCATTCCGGTTTTCTTACGTATTCATCTTTTTTACTCACATGTGCCACCCCTTCACGAAAGATTATCTTGAGTAATTCCACTCATCTGTCTCATATTGTTCTTTCATTAACTGTTGAACCTCTTCTTCTTGTTCATCAGTTAGCATATATGGTTCAAAATGGACACCTAACCCTTTTTCAAACCCGTGGAAGAATGCTTTCTCCACTTCTCGAATAGAAGGTTTTCGCCCCATTTCTACTTCCATTGATGTTGCTTTTTTCTTAAGTACTTGTTTTGCTCTTTCTTTCTTGGCTTCATCAGGATAGACGAACATATCAAACAGCTCATCGAAATTCATACTGACTGGAACAGAACCGTGCTGTAAAATGACACCACGCTGCCTCGTCTGCGCACTACCTGCTGCTTTCTTTCCATTAAGTACGAGTTCATACCACGACGGCTCATCAAAGCAGACCGCAGAGCCTGTCTGATTCAGTTTACCTTCTGGGATTGAAAACTCTGCCTCAAGCCCTAGCAATCGATAGCCTTCTAACAAGCCTTGTGAAATGACTTTGTACGCTTCAGTTACCGTTTTTGGCATGCTTGGATGATCTTCTGAAACGATGATGCTATAAGTTAATTCATCATCATGCAATACAGCCCGACCACCTGTTAAACGTCGAACGAGATCAAAGCCATACTTTTTCACGTTTTCTGTATGTATTTTGCCTTCAACCTTTTGAAAATAACCTAAAGATAAACCCGCTGGCTCCCACGTGTAAAACCGTAATGTCGGAGGGATCTTGCCTTCGCTATGCCACTTCAACAAACAATCATCTAAAGCCATGTTGTAAGCAGCTGAGTTAACTTTTGAATTAATAAAATACCACGTTTCACTCATGTTAAGAGTCACACTTTCTAAACTATACTGTTTGAAAATTACAAAATAAGTTGTTAAAAAACTAAACGAAGGTTAGAATTTTTTACCTATTTTAAACATCTACATCATATCAATAATCTTAAGGGTTGTAAATTGGTGACAACTATAACGTTAACAAATAGGACTTTTAATATACGAACCATGACATTTGTACGAAAATCATTGCAATTTTCAGCAAATTGCTTAAAACTAAAGAAAAATTTATTAATATATGCTATATTATTTGTAGAAATAACACGAATTTGCTCAATATGAATAAACTAAGGAGTTTTCGCAATGATCGGTGAGCGTGTAAAAAATTATCGTAAAGAGGCAGGCATGACTCTAACACAGTTGGCTGAAGAGGCTGGAATTGCCAAGTCATATTTAAGCGCTATTGAACGAAATATACAACAAAACCCTTCTATTCAATTTCTCGAAAAAGTTGCTAATGTATTAAATATTGACGTTGACCATTTAATTAAAGATCCTGCAGAAATGAGTGATGAGCCGTTAGACCGCGAGTGGGAGAAGCTCGTTAAAGATGCAATGGACTCTGGCGTTTCTAAAGATGAGTTCCGCGAATTTCTCGAATTTAATAAATGGAAAAAGAAT
>NZ_AKIF01000229.1 GCF_000269905.1 Alkalibacillus haloalkaliphilus C5 | reverse complement strand
AGCAGTGGCGCAAGTGCTCGTCGAAAAATATCCTGAAAAATTTACGATCGAGCGGTTGAAGAAAATCGGGGCAGTCGACTTTATATCGATTATACTCAGCATGCACCTGGTAAAACAATCATTGCTCCTTACTCCCCGCGAGCGACGAAAGAAGGCACAGTGGCGACACCACTTTTTTGGGATGAAGTTAACGAATCACTTGATCCGCGTGATTATACGATGGATATTATTTCGAAGCGGTTAAATGAGAGAGGGTGTCCGTTTAGGAGATAGTTTTTGGCCGGCTTATGCTGGCCTTTTCTTTTGGAAAAATACACCCTTCTGTTGGAATATTATGTTAAGATTTAGAAAAGGAAGGGGAATCTATATGGAACTTATAGCAATCATGTTACCAATCATTTCAGTTTTAGTTAGTTTATATTTTATTACGCTAGGTTTGTGGGAGTTAAGAGAAGGCGAAGACCGTAATCAATACATAAGATATATGTTTACAGGATTGTTTCTATTAGTGATTTTGACGCCAATGTTATGGCTGTTTGGTAGTAGTTTTATGGTGAACTTTTAAGTAGATAAAGGAGATTATCATTTTGATTATTTTTGGACTATTAATCACATTGATTACAGTTGTTTTGTTTATAATTTTATGTACTAATATCATCATTTCTCTTTTCAAAAAGAAACCTTTTCCGAAAAAGATGTTGATTGCAACGTTGGTCGGTTTTTCCCTAACACTAACCATTTACATATATCAGGTGTATTTTTTTACATTTGATGATCTTGACCGAGACAACTTTCAAGAGGGGCCAGGACCTGTCGCATCACCTACAGAAGAGTATACGGCTAATGCATATTATGAGCCTTACGGAGGTGCAGCAGGTGGGGTGAATGTATTAGTTGAAATAACGGATCATCAAGACCATCAATCTCAAATTATATATTATGGTGATGCTAAAACTGATTTTAATTTGGATTGGGTAGGTGAAAATACTTTATCTATTCACAATGACCACCCGGAAAATTCTAATTCGAATAGAAGTATAACGTTACAGGTAGACAAGGAAATTTATCACGAAAGTGGCTTCGCTTGTAAGAGCTTATTAATGAGAGATAGGTATGAGACTTGTTATCAAAATTAGTAAATTTCATGTCGGCAGGTGTGTCGATTTTTTGAGTTTGATTTCAGAAAATTATGTAACTTAACATCTTGTAGGTGGAATATTATGTTAACATTGATTTATAAAGTATCTAGTATAAGAGGTGAGTTATGACTAAAAAAGCTTTATTAATAATAGATGTACAGAATGGAATGTTCCAGGAAGAAAACGTTGTGTATAGAGGAAACCAGTTGTTAGAAAATTTGAAAACGCTGATTAGTCGAGCACGATCATCAAATGTTCCTATCTTTTATGTTCAGCACAATGCTCCTGCTGGCAAACCTTTAGAGTATGGTTCTCATGGATGGAAAGTCCACCCTGCCATAACGCCTGAGAATGGTGATGTTATCATTCAGAAGTCAACTCCAGACTCCTTTTTCAAAACCAATTTGGATCAAGAGTTGAAAAACCATAAAATTGCCTACTTAGTGGTAGCGGGGATTCAAACTGAAGTATGTGTCGACACAACTTGTAGAAGGGCTTTTAGTGAAGGATATAAAGTTACTTTAGTTTCGGATACACATAGTACGTGGAATGCAAATGGGTTAAATGCCCAACAAATAATTGATCATCATAATGGAACTTTAAGGTGGTTTGCTCGTGTTACTAATCATGATGAAGTCAGGCTTTAATAGTAGGTGAAAAAATGAATAATAAATTAAACCCAATGATCGCTGCGCAAAAGTTTGTTGAAGAACATTTTCAAGGTTGTGAAGGTGCTTTATTAGCGGGAAGTGTTGCACGAGGAGAAGCAACTGCAACATCTGACCTTGACCTTGTGATTTTTGACCGTCACCTGGAATCTTCGTATCGAGAGTCTTTAATAAAATTCGACTGGAATATAGAAGTTTTCGCGCATAATCTACAATCCTATAAAACTTATTTTGAAAGTGATTGTAAACGCGCTAGACCGTCGTTACCTAGAATGGTAGTGGAAGGAGCCGTGTTAAAGGATAACGGCGTCATTTCTGGAATTAAGAGTGAAGCAAAGTCTTTATTAAATAAAGGACCTGAATCTTGGTCAGAAGAAACAATAGAATTGAAACGGTATTTTATTACAGATGTTTTGGATGATTTGATAGGTTGTCAAGATCGGGCAGGGGGAATATTTATAACAAATGAGTTAGCGAATTTATTGAGTGAGTTTGTGCTTCGAACGAACAATCAATGGATTGGCAATTCGAAATGGGTTATAAGGTCTTTGAGGCAGTTTGATCATGAACTTGCCGAACGGTTTGTATTTGCTCTTGACCAATATTATAAGTCAGAAAACATAGAACCTCTTATTCAACTGACAGATGATATTTTAAAGCCTTATGGCGGTCGTTTATTTGAAGGATTTTCGTTAGGGAAAAAGTGATTCAGGGAGGGCATTATGACTGAAGACTTTTATTGTGATGAAGTATTAAGTGGAAAAACTCAAGTAAATAAAGTGTTGGAAACAGAAAATGTATTAGCCTATTATCATACAAGACCTTTTTGGCCGGTGCATATTGTTGCAATACCTAAGAAACATATCTCATCTTTAATTACAT
>NZ_AKIF01000228.1 GCF_000269905.1 Alkalibacillus haloalkaliphilus C5 | reverse complement strand
ATTTATATATGGTTCAAGTAGTCCAAGTAAATCAAAGTATATAACGATTACGACTAACATTGTAAGGGAAAAACCTTCACCTAGACTAACAAATGCGCGGCGTGGTGTTGAGGAATATTTCCACTCATAAAGTGCATTAACTAAACTTTCTACAACTCCCCAAAATACAATGACAGCGAACAATATGTAAAACGGTGAATTAGGTTGACTACTAACATAAAAAAAGGTGATTAAAGATAAGAAACCACCAACAAACCTAACAATCACTTTAATCTTTATATGCTGGTCATTTATTTTATATGGTTTAAAGAAACCTGTCTTTACTTTATCTACTTTAAATGCTTTTCTTAATAAAATATTGGTTCCTTGTAAAATGATGATTATGCTTAACACAATGGCAAAAATGATAAGCCAGGACATAATGGTCATAATGTTCCTCCTTATATACGCTCTTGAAGTTTTAATTGCAAGACAGCATAGCAAACTTCAGGATCCGTTATAATTGATTTTTTAATTTGCTCAAGACATTGACTGACTGGAATATGGATCACTTCAATCATTTCATGCGATTCAAGTTGTTGAGCATCTCGACCTAAAATTTCTTCAGAATAATAGATATGTGTCATTTCATTTTCAATCCATGGAGCAGCGTGTATCATACCTAAGTAATCAAGCTCTCCACATTGATATCCTGTTTCTTCGTGCAACTCTCTTCTAGCTGCATCTTCTAACTTTTCACCTTGTTTAACACCGCCACCTGGTAACTGAATGATGTATGAGTCAATCGGTTTTCGATATTGATTTATTACAATAAATTCATCGTCTTGACGGAGAAGGACGACGACTGATTGATCTGTCTCATGGTAATTAGTTTGGCACACTTTTTAAAAAGCTCCTTTATTGAAAGTTATAGATTAATAGTAGCATAGTGTTAAAAAATGGTTAACATAAAGTCAGAAATTTGTTAATATGAATTTAACAAACAAATAATTTTAAAGTAACAAAGCTAGGGGTGCCATTTGAATGGCTGAGAGGAGTAATTCCGACCCTTTGAACCTGATCTGGTTTACACCAGCGTAGGGAAGTGTAGTTGCTCGGATTTTTGGATTATAATTCTTATCCATATTTCTCCAAGTCAACCACTTTCTTATGTCTGGTATAAGAAAGTGGTTTTTTATTTGGAAAATGATGCACTCGAAGTTTTCCAAATTTAAATAAAAAAAGATCTTGGAGGGATAGGTATGAAATTTTCAGAGTTACTAAGAAAGGAAACGGATCACATTTGGGAGGCGAACTTTAATCATCCTTTTATTAAAGGGGTTGGTGATGGGACGTTACCGATTGAGTGCTTCCGTTATTATGTCATGCAAGATGCTTATTACTTATCGCACTTTGCTAGAATTCAATCACTAGGTGGGACGAAAGCAGATAACTTTTACACAACGAGTCGTATGGCAGCACATGCTCAAGGGACTTATGAAGCGGAGTCAGAACTTCATCGTAATTTTTCAGAAAGACTAAATATTACTGAAGAAGAACAAGCGAACTTCAAGCCAGCACCAACGGCATATGCTTACACATCTCATTTATATCGCGCATCTTATCAAGGTCATTTAGGTGATGTGGTTGCGGCCATTTTACCTTGTTATTGGATTTATCAAGAAATTGGCGAAAAACTTAAAAACTATCAACCTGATGAGCCGATTTATCAAGAATGGATTAACACTTATGGTGGTGAATGGTTTAAAGAGTTAGTCGAAGAACAAATTAACCGTCTTGATGACATTGCTGAACAAGTGACAGAAGCGGATCGAGAACGTATGAAAGAACACTTTACGATTAGTTGTCATTACGAATTAGCCTTTTGGGAGATGGCTTACAACTTAGAAAAATGGCCAGCAGAAGCTGAAAAACTAAAATCTTAGGATTCTAGTAGCCCTAGCTTAATAAGATGTATTAACGAATGGAGGAATGTATGATGCAAGATTCATTAGTGATAGCAGGAAAAGAATTAAGTAGTCGGTTGTTTGTTGGGACAGGGAAGTTTGCTGATCATAGCAAAATGAAAGAGGCATTACAACAATCGCGTTCAGAAGTTGTTACAGTAGCGGTACGTCGAGTTGATTTAAGTGGGTCAGATCAATATATCTTAAACGATATTCCTGACTATATGACGTTAATGCCAAACACTTCAGGTGCTCGCTCAGCTGAAGAGGCGATTCGAATTGCTCGTTTAGCAAAAGCAGCTGGAATGGGTAACTGGATTAAAATCGAAGTCATCTCAGACAGTAAGTATTTACTTCCGGATAACGAAGAGACGATTAAAGCAACAGAAGCATTAGTTGAAGAAGGCTTTGTCGTGCTTCCGTATATGAGTCCTGACTTAATGGCAGCTAAACGACTAGAGGAAGCTGGGGCTGCAACAGTTATGCCATTAGGTTCACCAATTGGATCGAATCGTGGTATTCGAATGAAAGAAATGGTTCAAATCATGATCGATGAGATTAACGTGCCAATTGTTGTCGATGCTGGAATTGGTCGTCCTTCTGAAGCAGCAGAAGCAATGGAAATGGGGGCTGATGCTGTCTTAGTTAATACAGCAATTGCAACAGCAAAAGACCCAGTCGAGATGGCAAAAGCGTTTGACTTAGCTGTTCAAGCAGGTCGCTCGGCTTATACCTCTGGTTTAGGA
>NZ_AKIF01000227.1 GCF_000269905.1 Alkalibacillus haloalkaliphilus C5 | reverse complement strand
AATAAATTCTTCAGCTGTTAGATTTCCTAGTAATAATGAAACTAATGAATCACTTAAAGGTGTTTCTAAATCTGCGCTCATTGGATGAGGCATGTAATAAATTTGAACTTGTTCTGGATCATTAATCATTTCGTTAGCTTGAATTAAATATTCAGGAACATTAGGGTTATTGGATAAATCTACATCCTCTAAGTTCATAATCGCACCTGTGTGCTCTGAAAATAGCTCTGCATACTCACGAGAATAAACAAACTCAACAAACGCTTTAGCTGCCTCTGGGTTTGCAGCTTCCTCAGCAATCGCTAATGGTCTTAAGTCAGGAACGATCGCCATAGGTTCTCCTTCAGGGTTCATAGGTGAAGGAATAAAACCATATTGGAAATCTTCTGGTGTGTCACCTTCCATCTCATTTGGTAACCAGAACCCAACAGGAATGAATGCATTATCATGAAGTAAGAAGTTCATTTGAGATTGCGTATGGTTTAAAGCACCTAAACCTGAATCAACATAACCTGCTTCAACCATCTCCTGAACATTATCCATAATTTCTACAGCTTCATCAGTTTCCCATGCACCTTCTTCACCTTGGATAATGTCAGCTAATAGATCATTACCACCATATGCTGCAAATGCAGGGTATAGCATACCTCTAGAGAAGTAATAAGGGTGCTGTCCAGTCGTTACGAAAGGTTCAATCCCTTCGTTGTCTTGAATATCACCCATAGTGCTCATAAAACTGTTAAAGTCAGATGGCACTTCATAGCCATGCTCATCAAAACGAGCCATGTCATACCATGTACCCCAAGCATCGAATACTAATGGTAAGCTATACAGTTCACCATCATAAGTTGAAGGCTCTGCAATAAAGCTATCTAAAAGCGGAGAACCGTCTTCTAGTTCAATATCTCCTGCCCATTCAGTTAAATTCATTAACTGACCATCTTCAACCATTTGAGTTTCACTTGAACCAGCACCATCGATATAAACGACATCAGGTGGATCTCCTGAAACCCAACGCGATCTCATCTCTTCGTTAATGTTCGCACCAGCGTGCTCAACAACTTCTACACCTGGATACTCTGCTTCGAAATCTTCAATGACTTCTTTCCACCATGAATCACCATAGCCACCAACAAAATATTGGATTTCTAACTCGCCACTAACTTCACCTTCAGTAGCCTCTTCATCTTCATCACTAGAACCATTGTCATCAGTTGTTTCTTCTTCATCAGGCTCTCCATCATCAACAGGAGCTTCATCTGGAGCACAACCAATGGCAAAGATCATAAATAACACTGTCATTAATACTAATAAGTAATGACCTTTAAACATTTTGTTCAATGTTTCCTCCCCCTTTTAAACTTATTATTATATGAATCGCACCAATAGAGATGTAAAGCTATTAATGCGTATTCTACTATTAAACCTAACTTAACTGCTTAGCATAATTAATCGCTTCTCGAACATAACCGTCACACTTAGAAATCGACTTCTGTGCCTCTTCATATGTAACACCACTTTTAATCATGACTATAGCTGGTTTAACTTCATTATTAGTTGCTGCTAGAGCCTGATCGGCTTCCTCGTAAGACACATTAGTTATTTCCATAATAATTCTTCTAGCACGGTTTTTTAGTTTATAGTTACTAGCTTGAACATCTACCATTAAGTTTTCATATACTTTTCCTAGCTTGATCATTGTTGTCGTACTAATCATATTCAGTACCATTTTGTGAGCTGTTGCAGCTTTCATTCTCGTTGAACCTGTTAATACTTCAGGTCCTACCACCACTTCTATTGCTTGATCGGCATATTCGCTAATCAATGAATTTTTATTACATGTTAGTGATGCCGTATAAGCTCCAGTCTCTCGTGCGGCTTTTAAAGCACCAATTGGATACGGTGTACGACCACTAGCGGTTATACCGATTACGACATCATCTTCGTTAACTTCTTTCTCAGTAATGTCTTTTATCCCTTGCTCTTCATTGTCTTCAGAACCTTCCACAGCTTGAAAGAATGCCTCAATCCCACCAGCCATTAAAGTTTGGACTTTTTCAGGAGGTGTCATAAAAGTTGGGGGACATTCAGATGAATCTAAAAATCCTAGCCGTCCACTTGTTCCTGCACCAACATATAACAAACGCCCTCCACGTGCGAGACGCTTATATACGTTTTCTACCACTTCGTTTATGGAAGGAATAACATCGCTGACTGCCTTTTCAACTTTTTGATCTTCTCGATGAATCGTTTGCAAAATTTCATAAGTATTAAGCTGATCTAAGTTCATGCTATTTTCATTTCTTTGTTCAGTAAGTAGTTTAGATAAATCCATCAGTTAGATCTCCTTAGCCTTATAGTAAAACGCTTTCAAAAACCTTCAATAAACTTTGCTGAAAATTTATAATAATTATAACTTTATTAATTTTTTATGTCAATCATATCTTTTATTTATAAAATATTATTTCAAAATAAGCATAAAAAAAGTTGGCAAACAATTGTTTACCAACTTGAGATTATGTATTTAAAATTTTATGGAGGCGGCAACCGGATTCGAACCGGTGATAAAGGTTTTGCAGACCTCTGCCTTACCACTTGGCTATGCCGCCATCAATATACTATATGATTGATATGCGGTGCATGTGAATGGAGCGGAAGACGGGATTCGAACCCGCGACCCCCACCTTGGCAAGGTGGTGTTCTACCGCTGAACTACTTCCGCATATA
>NZ_AKIF01000226.1 GCF_000269905.1 Alkalibacillus haloalkaliphilus C5 | reverse complement strand
AATTGAAAATATTACTGAGTTAATTAACACAACTAACGAACAGATTGATCAAGTATCAAAAGATGTTTCAGCAACGACGACGTTAATTAAAGATGGCACTGAAAGCATGAAACGCACGAATACATTTTTTGATGATATTTTAACTAACACACATGAAAGTAAAGCGTTAAATGATGAAATGGAAGCAAAACTAGCGAATGTAAATGACATAGTCGAGCAGTTAAGTGAGTCTTATGCTGAAGTTAATGAAGCAGCTGAAAGTCTATCGAACTTAGCTAAAGAACACGAGTAATAAACTAAGAGGTTGGGACAGAACTAACTGTTAATACACAAAACCCGAACGAAATCATACTTTGAATTCGTTCGGGTTTTTCTAATTATCGCTCCATCAAAATGCTCTGCTTTTACCCACAGGAGTCTACGCATTTTGATTCCGCTAAGCGACTGCTAAAATTAAGCTAATTGGTCAGTTATTCGGTTTTCATTACATCCCAAACCTTTGTCCTAACCTCTATTAATTAAGTATATTTTGTAAATTCAACTCTTACTTGGCAATCTTAGTTCGATCGCTACCCAACTAATAAAGCGATACATTGGATAAATAAGCACAAGAATTAAAGCAACACCTGGTACCTCAATGAATGTTAAAAACGCTAAAAATAGTAATAAGAAAATCACCGTCATAATGTTGGCATAACGGCCATTAAACGGCATTGCATCAAAGAACATCGAAGCTCTTTCTTTCTTTTCTTCTACACGTTTTTTAAAGCACTTCTCATGAAACGGTCTGACAGTCATTTTGACGTTACCTGTCATTAAGTCATTTCGGTCAGTAATTACTTTATTACAACGATTACAAACTACAGCTTTTTTCCCCATGTTCATTTTCCCTCACTCTTATAGGCATATCAATTGAATTTTAAACGTAAATCTAAAACAATTATAATCATAACTTATTTACAAAAGGGTGTCGAATATGACTATACAATTAAGTGTGCTAGACCAATCTCCATTGTTAAAAAACGAAACACCAAATCAAGCTCTACAACAAACGATTCAATTAGCTAAACATGTTGATCAACTAGGATATAAGCGTTTTTGGATGAGTGAACACCACAGTACAAAAAGCTTAGCAGGTTCAGCACCTGAAATGTTAATCCCAACCATTGCAGCTCAAACTGATCAGATTAAAGTTGGTACTGGTGGCGTTCTACTCCCCCACTATAGTCCTTTTAAAGTAGCTGAACAGTTTCGTGTTTTAGAAGCCCTATACCCAAATCGTATTGACCTTGGTATAGGTCGTGCACCTGGCGGCATGCCTGGTGTTAATTATGCTTTAAATCGAGGAAAATACCCAGATGTTAAAAATTATCCTCAACAAGCTTCATTACTAATGGATTACATATTAGGAAATGACCCAGAAGGATATCAAGTCCAAGCAACACCAATGAGTGAAACAACTCCACCAATCTGGATGCTAGGCTCAAGTGGTGCTAGTGCCCACGTGGCTGGTGAATTAGGTACGAGTTACACATTTGCCCAGTTCATCAATGGAGATGGTGGACCAGCAGCTATTGAACGTTATTATCATAATTTCATCCCTTCTCCTTTACAACAAGAGCCTGAGGCAAGTATTGCGGTTTTTGTTGTTGTTGGAGATACTGAAGAAGAAGCTGAATATTTAGCATCTAGTTTAGATGTTGCTTTACTAATGGCTGATCAAGGGCAAATTCGTGAGTACTTCCCAGAACCAGAAGAAGCTAGCAGACAAACCTTTAGTCACTTTGAACAACAGCGTATAATAGAAAATAGAAATAGAATGATTGTCGGCAGTGTCGAAAGTGTCAAACAACAACTCGAGTATATGTCAAGACAGTTTCAAGTAAACGAAGTGATTGTTAATACGATTGTTTCGCCATTTGAGAAACGTCTCGACGCTTATGAAAAGCTAGCTCAAGCTTTTCAATTAAAATAATATTTTTAAAGGAGTGTTTTCATGGTTGCTTTTGACCATCTTGTTATCCATTCCTCTGATCCTAAACAACACCAAGAGATGTTTTCAAACTTTCATAACTTAGTCGGTGTTCCTGGTGGAAAACATGAACTTTGGGGTACGTATAATTACTTAGCTTTCATGAAGAATAATAGTTACATTGAATGGCTCGGTGTTGAGGATGAGTCTGTTGCCAATCAATCTGACAATCCACTTATTCGCCAGACGTCTAAAACGAGACTTAACAATATTGAAGGCCCGATCCAGTTTGCATTACGGGTTAGTGACTTGGATTATTACGTTAATAACTTTGATGACAAAGGTATTAAATACGAGGGACCGTTTCCAGGAAGCCGTAGAAAAGCTGATGGTACGCTGCTAGAATGGCGAATGCTCTTTCCTAAAATAGAAGAATCAAATCAAACTCTACCATTCTTAATCGAGTGGAGCGGTGAAGGAAATATTCCAGATGACGTTTCGCTCATCAACCAAACACCTTTTACAACGATTGAAGTAAACACCGATGATGTAGAAACTTACAAAAGATTTTTAACGAATGACCTAAAATTAAATGAGACTGGCGACAACATCTATCAATTAGAAAACGGATTATTAAAAGTTCAACGAGGAGAAGGCTTAAAAGCAGAATTTGATCATATTACATTCAAACTTAAATAGAGGTATCTTATGAAATTAACTCGTTTATTAGTTTTAATTGTTTTAATAACAATAGCGGCCTGCTCAGACTTAAATGACAGTGAATTATATACCGCTAACGACC
>NZ_AKIF01000225.1 GCF_000269905.1 Alkalibacillus haloalkaliphilus C5 | reverse complement strand
TGCGCCGATAAACTTCGGGGTACTACATTTTCGTTTGAGGGTTAAAAGTTGTGTGAGCGCCAAAATAGGGTGCTCGAACGCCAAATTAACTGCGTGAGCGCCAGAATAGTTTGTCCGAACGCCAAATTAACTGCGCGAACGCCAAATCACCTCTCAACCCTCATAAACAAAATAAAAGCCCCGCACAATGTCGGGGCTTTTAAATGGGTGATGGCTTACTGTTTTATTGGAATCCTGGATTTACAGGTTCACCATCTTCAATTAATTGGAAGTGTACTTTGCTCACATCAGGGCCTGAGTAAACATTTTCGCCTGAGACACCAAGTTTGTCGCCTTGGCCTACTTCGTCGCCTGCTTCTACATCAATTTCAGATAAGCTAGCGTAGACTGTCATGCGTTCGCCTTCGTGTTCAATTTCAACTGTTTGACCTAATAAATCGTCATCTTTCACTTCAACAACTGTACCACTTAATGCTGCGATGACTTCGAATGGTTCGCCATCAGTTGATGTAATGTCAACTCCTTGGCTTTGGTAGTATCGGTTGTTGTAGAAAATTAATGCATCTTCCTGCTCTTCAGCAGATGCATTGACGTCGTAGAAGTTAGTTATGATTTCTGTGCGGTCTCCTAGTAATACTGGAAGAACCAAATCTTCTTGATCTGCTACTACCGGTTCAGCCTCATCAGCATTTTCTTCTTGATGTTCGATGAGGTCGTTTTGTTCGACTTGCCAGTTGTGATCATTTTCTTCTGCCTCATCTGTACCAGTCATCTGATAAATCAATACCCCTGCTAACACGACAGTCACTAGTGTAATGTAAAGCGTTGGATAGAACCAGCGTTGGCGTGTGAGCTTTTTCCACTTCGATTCGCGGAAAGTCCTTCTTTCCTTTTCATTCATTTTTCATCACCTCAGCAACCATTCTGAACCGAAATGACAAAATATATACATGGAAGAAGAAAAAAATTCTAAAAAACGTGAGTAAAGTCAAGTTTTTAGGACAAAATATAGCTTTTGTTTGTGATGAAAACGAAAACCCACCTAAAAATCAAGGTGGGTCAGCTTTATAATATGCTTTCGATTGATTCAATTTGTACGTCTTGGTAATAGTGTTGTACGATTTCTTGGTATGAGTTACCTGATTGTGCCATGCCGTTTGCTCCGTATTGGCTCATTCCGACACCGTGGCCGTAGCCGTTTGTTTTAAATATAATGTGGTCGGCTTCTGCTTCGATCGAAAAGTCGTTTGAGCGTAAGCCGAGTTTTTCTCTAACTTCTCGCCCTGAAAAAGTCTCGCCGTTAATGACCAGTTCTTTGACACGGTTGCTATCTGTTCTTACTATATTAGAAACATCAAATGTATGGCCTGACAACCCAAGTTGTTGTAACACTTCACTATAGGCGAAAATTTCTTGATCGCGGTACACCGGAGATTGTTCATCCCAAGGGCTCGATACGCTTCTTAAATACGGGATTTCGTTTTGCCAATAGTCTTCAGCGTTTTCGGTATAGCCGTTACTCGTTGAGAAAAAGGCTGCTGTAATGGGATTTCCATCATACGTTATAATTTCTCCTGATGTTTCTTGCACCGCTTGATTGATTTTTCCCATATTACCGGAGTAGTTCACGCCCCATGCTTCTCTTAGTTCACTTTCAGACTGAAACACTTGGTGGTCGACAGTATCGGTCACGTGATATTCTTCATCTGATCCGTGGATGAGTCGCTGTATGACATAAGTTCTTGCAGCTAGTGCCTGCGCTTTCAGTGCTTCCATCTCAAAGTCTGCTGGAATTTCAGAAGCCACTACTAATGCTACATAGTCTTCTAGTGGAACCGTTTCAATCGTGTCAGTGCTTTCCCTTAGCACGTTTACCATGATTTCTTCTTCTCCACCACTAGTCGACACATATTCAGTAGATTGTTCGATGTTGATATGACCGTCTTCTGTAGCTGCTTCTGCGAAAGGTATGACGATTAAACTCGGAATAACTGTAATTACGGCTAGTAAAATGATTCCTAGGATCAGTCCTTGTCGTTTCAATGTAAAATCCTCCTTCAATAAATGAATATTGACTTCTATTAACATTCTTATTCAGGTAGGAAGTTTAATAGAACGGAAAAAATGAGGAGGATATTGAAAAAATTATGAACAAAATTATGATATAGTTCCACTTATATTTGGACAAAAAAAGAGGAAGCGAACGCTCGCTCCCTCTTTTAATCTATGAATTTGATTGTTAACTAGACTGAATCATAGAATCATTTGCTGGATTTTGATTTCCTTCATAAACACGTTCAATGTCAGCACCGATTCCTTTAAGTTTGCCTACAAAATCGACATAACCGCGATCTAAGTGTTTAAGTTCAGTTACGACTGTGCGCCCTTCTGAAACTAAACCAGCTAAGACTAATGCTGCTGCTGCGCGAAGGTCTGTTGCTGAAACTTCAGCACCTTGAAGATTAACTGGTCCTTCAATAATGGCACTACGCCCTTCGATTTTGGCTTTAGCATTCATTCGTCTAAACTCTTCAACGTGCATAAAACGGTTTTCGAACACCGTCTCAGTAAGCACACTTGTGCCGTGTGCCTTCATAGTTAAGGTCATCAACTGAGCTTGAAGGTCAGTTGGAAAACCTGGGTATGGTAATGTTTTGATATCAATTGGTTTTAATAAATCCGTTCCGATTACGCGGACACTGTTTTCATATTCTTCAATTTGAACGCCCATTTCTTTCATTTTCGCAATAAGCGAACGTAAATGAGCTGGAATTGCGCCATCAACGATGATGTCTCCGCCTGTA
>NZ_AKIF01000224.1 GCF_000269905.1 Alkalibacillus haloalkaliphilus C5 | reverse complement strand
TCTTCTAAAAATGCCTTAGCCGTTTCTAGCCCAATGCCCCCAGCTCCACCTGTGATTAGTACCGTTTTACCCATCATACAACTCCCCTTTTTAAAAAATTCTGATAATAATTGTAAAATATTAAAGGAGCGATTAAAAACGCTCCCTTATTAGCTATTACCTGACTGTCGCTTGTCCACCATCCACAGGTAATAATTGACCAGTAATAAACTTAGAGTCATCACTAGCTAAAAACACCATTACAGGACCTAAATCCTCATCAGGGTCTCCATATACACCGCCCAATGGAATCTCTTGTTTAATTTGTTGATCCATTGCAATTAGTTGTTCAGAAGATAGTCTCGAACGTGCTTCTCTATACATAGGAGTATCAATTGCCGGAAGTACAGCATTTACACGCACTCCATCAGGCCCCCATTCGGCAGCAACACTCCTTGTCCAAGACATGACCGCCCCTTTTGAAGCTGAGTACAATGAAGCCCCAGCTTCTTTTCTTAAGCCTGATATAGAACCGTAGTTAATAATAGCCCCTTGTCCTTGCTCACTCATTACCTTATATGCTTCTTGGTTTATTACTATTGTTCCCTTTACATTGATATCCATAAGAAAACTATAATCTTCATCTGAAATCTCTACAGCTGGAGCTGATTTTTGAACAGCAGCAACATGAGCTAAAACATCCACCCCACCAAAATCTTTAGCTATTTGTTGAAGGACAGTTTGGATTTCAGAACGATTTTCTAGATCACAGTGATAATAAGTCGCAGTCCCTGGACCCACATTGTTAGCTTCATCTACTACTTCTTTTCCTTGGTCATCCAACACGTCCAATGATGCAACAGTTGCACCTGCTTTTACATAAGAACGAACAGTAGCAGCCCCCATACCACGTGAACCACCTGTTACGACAATCCTTTTACCTTCTAATTTCATCGACAACCAACCTCCTCACTTTTATATTGTAATCGATTATAGTTTCAATTTAACAAAGTTATTGTCGATTGTCGACAATAATGCTTGTTTAAAAAAGGAAGGTTACCCCTTCCCCTTCTTGAGCGCTTTAGTTACAGCAACTTTTGCTTGATCAAAGTTGGACTCTAATATAGCATTTGCAAAATCATCAAATTCAGGAGCAAAATCTTCCACTGTTTCTTTATCCCATTGCACTTGAGCAAATACATTTAATATTTGGTTAGCTTCTTCATAAAATTTAATTAACGCTTTATTATCTGTTAAGTAAAGTATAAACCTGAACAATTTTTCAGCGTTGTTTTGATATTCAAAAACATCTTGTTGCCTGTATTTCTCTTTAGTACCTAAGTACAATGCTTTAAATTGCGCTTTATTTTCATCTGTCCACATATTTCGTGAAAGACTGATCCCTTGTTCTATAATCCCAATCATAACTACAAGATAATCTTCAACATCTTTATCTGTAAATGATTTCACAATGGTTCCTCGTCTTGGAACACGATCCACTATACCTTTTATTTGTAATAAATAGAGCGCCTCTCTAACTGGTGCCCGACTTGTATTTAACTCTCTAGCAATGTATTCTTCTACAATCTTTTCGCCAGCTTTATATTCCCCTTTTAAGACCTTTTTCAATATAAAATTGCTAATTTGATCTGGTAAGGATTCTCCGATTTGTTCTTGTATGTCTGTTCTATTGTTAAACATGCTCAACTCTCCATAAATTCATTTGTTATGAATAGTATAACAAAATGTACAGTTAAACAATTAAACTTATGTTTAGAAGAAGTTAACAAAAACAAATCACAAAATTACATAAATTTGGTAAAATAAGAAAAAAGTATAGAGTTCTAAGGGGGTATTATAAATGGATTTAGTCGCTTTTTTTGTATTTCTTATTATAGTCCTAATCTCAATTTTTGTGATTTACAAAAAAACTCAATCAGTTGGAGTTTATAGTTTTAAAGCACTAATTACACCAACATTATTAATCATGGTTGGAGTACTTAACACGATCGCTTTATGGAATGACGCATTTGGTTTGATCAGTTGGATGTTGACTTTTGTCCTTCTATTACTAGCTGCACACTTTACTAAGTATTTAATTAACTAATTCATCTTCAATAAAATGACCAGAACGGTTCACTTTCGTTTCTAAATATTTCTCATTAAACTCTGAGTGGCCACCCCACAACGACATTCTTGCTGATACTTGGAGACCTGCATCGCTTAGAGCCATTAATTTCTTAGGATTGTTAGTCATTAACGTAACCGGTAGATTTCTTAATTCTTTTAACACTTTAATCGCGTCACTATAGTTCCTCATATCGTCTTCAAACCCTAACGCTTCATTAGCTTCAACTGTATCGTAACCATTTTCTTGCAAAATGTAAGCCATCGCTTTACTAAACAACCCAATCCCTCTTCCTTCATGGTTAGCTAAGTAAAATAAAGCACCTGATCCATGTTCAACAATATTTTGCATAGATTGTTTTAATTGAAATCCACAATCACAACGCTTACTTCCAAATATATCACCTGTATGACAAATAGAGTGAAAACGAATTAGTGCGTCTTGACTAATTTCAAAGTCGCCATATACTAACACACTGGATTGTTGAGCTTCAGCTAAGTTCGCAAAAGATAATTCATTCATTAACTCTTCATAATTATCTATTAATTCTTCTCGTTTAATCCAACTGTACCATTTGAATTCATATGTGAAACCGTGTAAGTCTACTGGCATGCGAATTGGTCCTACTAAATAAATTGCTCCACTTTCATGGTCAATTAATTGAGTACGATCTTTAAGAACAGAAAGAACTTTAGACTCAGCTTCTGTTTGAATCCCCATTTAATCACCTCTAATTTCATTAGATAAAATTTCCTTAAACAAATTTAGCTATTTATCAGTTTTTATTTTTTTATATGAATAATTGTTTTATATATAAAAACTTTAAACAAATCAAGCTGGATTGTCAACTATTAATTTGTTTACTAATAAGAAACTTATTTATATATTAGCAAATTAATAG
>NZ_AKIF01000223.1 GCF_000269905.1 Alkalibacillus haloalkaliphilus C5 | reverse complement strand
TTGTACAACACGAGCATCGGTACCTTTAGCAATTTGATCTGCTAAATCATGTTTATCTTCAAAGTTATTCTGTAAGACACTGACTTTAATTAACTCTCTTTTTTCTAACGTTTCATCTATTTGATTCAACATGTTTTTATTTATGCCACTTTTTCCAACTTGGAAAACCGGGCTTAAATGGTGTGCTTCTTTTCTTAAATAACGTTTCTGTTTACCTGATAACAAAAGGGTTCCTCCTAGCCTCTTAATTGATTAACGTTGTATTCAGGGTTTGTCCAAATTTCAAACGCCTTCACCGCTTGATAATATAACATAGATTCACCAAAAAGTAATTGGCAGTTTCTTTTTTTAGCATCCATTAAAAACGATGTCCAATTAGGTTTATAAACGATATCACTTACTATTGTACCTGGTTTTACGTAATTTAATGATATCACCTGCTCATCTTCATGAGGGGTCATGCCAACACTTGTAGTATTAATAACTAAATCATACTGTGCAAGCTCTTCTGTTGCCTCATTAAGTGTTAGAATGTTTGAAAGCCCCAGTTGATTAACTAAAGATTGCGCACGTTCTATGCTACGGTTAGCAACATCGACCTGTTTGAATGGAAACTGTAATAACTGGTGAGCAATGCCTTTAGCAGCGCCACCAGCTCCTAGCAACAGGATACTTTTAGTTTCAGCATTTTCAAGAAAATTAGGCGATAATGTTAATAACGACTTTAAATAGCCTTTTCCATCCGTATTATAGCCAATCAATTTTCCTTGATCGATTTTGACCGTGTTAACTGAACCCATAACTCGTGCGGAATCTTCCAAGTAGTGAAGATGTTCGATCACTTTTTCTTTATACGGCACTGTAACGTTAAATCCAGTAAAACCTTCATCTTTCAACCACTCTATATTTTTCCCTAAATCCTCAACTTCAGTATGAATTAACTGATAATGACCTATTATATTATACTCTTGTAAAAGCTTATGGTGAATATCTGGTGATTTAGATTGACTGACTGGATTTCCGATTAATCCTAATCGAAACATTCACATTCTCCTTTTAAATGATTGCATCTCGCACTAACACTCGAACGCCTTTAGGAACATAAGCTGTAACTGTTGACTGTCCATTCGGTACTGTAATCCAACCTAATCCCGAAAACACAATATCTTGCTTCTTCTCGCTATTGATTTGAAACGTTTTAGCTTCTAAATCCGGCCACGCTTCAATTGTCTCTTCAGTTGGAGGAGCTAATAATTCACCAAGATGTTGGTCATAAAGTAAATCAGCTTTATCGACCTTAGTTCTATGAATGTTTAAGTCATTTGAAAAATAACAAATAAAACCTTTTTGTTCATCAACTTTATCAATGTCTAATCGAGCTAGCCCTCCGATAAATAAAGTTTGCTCTCCCTCAAGTTGGAATACCTTTGGCTTCACTTCTTTCTTAGGTGTTACTGTTTTTAAATCTTTTTTTGATAAATAGTGCGCCATCTGATGATCGTTTATAATTCCTGGCGTATCAATCATTGAAGCTTGGTCATCTAGCGGTATATCAATAAAACCTAATGTTGTTCCAGGAAAATATGATGTTGTAATAATTTGTTCTTGTTCAATAGAACGATTAATAAGGTAATTAATGAATGTTGATTTCCCTACATTCGTACATCCTACAACAAATATATCTTTCCCTTTTCTTATTTTCTCTAACTCAAAGGCTGTCTCTTCCATATTAATCCCTTTTACAGAGCTAACTAAGTACACTTCTTTAACTTTTAAGCCAAATTCCTTCGCAACTCGTTTCATCCAATTTTTCACTTTATTATGATTTATTGATTTAGGTAGTAAGTCCACCTTATTACCGACTAATACAACTTCATTTTCACCAACTAATCGATTTAACCCTCTTACAAAGCTGCCATGAACATCGAATAGATCAACGATATTAACGACTAATCCGTCTTGATCTCCAATTTCATGTAACATGGCTAAAAAGTCATCATCGGTCAAATCTACGTCTTGTACTTCATTATAGTTTTTTAGCCGAAAGCAACGTTTACAAATAACGTCTTCGCGCTCTAATGCTGAAAGTGGAGCATAACCAAGCTCTTTCTCACTATGCGTTTGAATTTGAACACCACAACCGTGGCAATATATTTGTTCCATATTAATCCTCCCAATGAAGCATCCCTTTTTTTCTAAAGTAATTAAATATTCTTCGTTCCACCATTCTGTTAAAGCGTGTGAAAAAGCCATCAGTTTGAACAACTGGTACAACTAATATTGTATTAAGTCCTGACCGGTTACCACCTAATACATCGGTTAACAATTGATCTCCAACAACAGCGATTTCATCATCTTTTAGTCCCATTTCTTTTTGCGCTGTTTGAAAAGCCTTGCCTAATGGTTTTCTAGCTTTTGAAATAAACGTAATATCTAATGGCTCACTAAACTTGGCCACTCGATCTTCACTATTATTCGACATAATGGTTACATGAATGCCCTCTTGTTCTAAAGTTTCAAACCATTCTTTAATTTCCGGAGTTGCCTCTGGCTGATCCCAAGCTACTAAAGTATTGTCCAAATCCGTAATGACACCTTTAATACCTTTATCCTTTAAATATCCCGGTGTAATTTCTAAAACTGTTTCAACATGCTCATTTGGCAGAAATTTCTTCAACAACGAATTCACCTCTAATTTCATACTCACTATTTTACATCATAAACAATTAGACGCCATCTTTCAAAGAAATTCTATGGAACTCCAACACTTTTATGTATAACTGTGTAAGATATTATAAATATGCGTCGAATTACAATTCAATACATATATTTTTTCAATTTCGTTCGACAAATACCACCATTTTTCACACCTGTGGATAACTTTACACACATAACCCACAGCGTAAAAACAACTTTTCCAAGCATTACACCCCTAAATATCAACAATTTATACACAAGTTACACACATATATGTGAGTTTGAGACTAGGAAAAAAGAGTGGTAATTATAAAAACAGTTTAAAGTGAG
>NZ_AKIF01000222.1 GCF_000269905.1 Alkalibacillus haloalkaliphilus C5 | reverse complement strand
GTACCTTGAAAACTAGATAAGATGAGATACCAAAGCATCGATAAAGTAAAGACAAACGCGTCTTTTCACGCAAGTAAGTTAAGTGAATAAGGGCGCACGGTGGATGCCTTGGCACTAGGAGTCGATGAAGGACGGGACAAACACCGATATGCTTCGGCGAGCTGTAAGTAAGCTACGACCCGGAGATTTCCGAATGGGGAAACCCACTGTCCGTAATGGGGCAGTATTCAACACTGAATTCATAGGTGTTGAAAGACAACTCGGGGAACTGAAACATCTCAGTACCCGAAGGAAGAGAAAGCAAACGCGATTTCCTGAGTAGTGGCGAACGAAACGGAATTAGCCCAAACCAAGGCGCATGCGTCTTGGGGTTGTAGGACACTCCATATGGAGTTACCAAGAAAGTGAGTAGGCGAAGTGATCTGGAAAGGTCAGCCAAAGAAGGTAACAGCCCTGTAGCTGAAACTCACTTTCCTCCGGAGTGGATCCTGAGTACGGCGGAACACGTGTAATTCCGTCGGAATCTGGGAGGACCATCTCCCAAGGCTAAATACTCCCTAGTGACCGATAGTGAACCAGTACCGTGAGGGAAAGGTGAAAAGCACCCCGGAAGGGGAGTGAAATAGAACCTGAAACCGTGTGCCTACAAGTAGTCGAAGCCCGTTAATGGGTGACGGCGTGCCTTTTGTAGAATGAACCGGCGAGTTACGATTACGAGCAAGGTTAAAGGGAAGACCTGGAGCCGCAGCGAAAGCGAGTCTGAATAGGGCGAATGAGTTCGTGATCGTAGACCCGAAACTGTGTGATCTACCCATGTCCAGGGTGAAGGTAAGGTAACACTTACTGGAGGCCCGAACCCACGTATGTTGAAAAATGCGGGGATGAGGTGTGGGTAGCGGTGAAATGCCAATCGAACACAGAGATAGCTGGTTCTCTCCGAAATAGCTTTAGGGCTAGCCTCAACGTGAGAGTCTTGGAGGTAGAGCACTGATTGGACTAGGGGCCCCTATCGGGTTACCGAATTCAGTCAAACTCCGAATGCCAATGACTTATCGTTGGGAGTTAGACTATGGGTGATAAGGTTCATAGTCGAAAGGGAAACAGCCCAGACCGCCAGCTAAGGTCCCTAAGTATGTGTTAAGTGGAAAAGGATGTGGCGTTGCTCAGACAACCAGGATGTTGGCTTAGAAGCAGCCATCATTTAAAGAGTGCGTAATAGCTCACTGGTCGAGTGACGCTGCGCCGAAAATGTACCGGGGCTAAACACATCACCGAAGCTGCGGACTGTCCAACGGACAGTGTAGGAGAGCGTTCTAAGGGCGTTGAAGTCAGACCGTGAGGACTGGTGGAGCGCTTAGAAGTGAGAATGCCGGTATGAGTAGCGAAAAAGAAGTGAGAATCTTCTTCACCGTAAGCCTAAGGTTTCCTGAGGAAGGCTCGTCCGCTCAGGGTAAGTCGGGACCTAAGCCGAGGCCGAAAGGCGTAGGCGATGGATAACAGGTTGAAATTCCTGTACCACCTCCTTTCCGTTTGAACAACGGGGGGACGCAGGAGGATAAGGGAAGCGTGCCATTGGATGTGCACGCCCAAGCAGAGAGTGTGATGGATAGGCAAATCCGTCCATCTTACGCATGATCTGTGATGGGGAGGGAACATAAGTACCGAAGTCCTGATTTCACACTGCCAAGAAAAGCCTCTAGTGAGGAAAGAGGTGCCCGTACCGCAAACCGACACAGGTAGGCGAGGAGAGTATCCTAAGGTGATCGGGAGAACTCTCGTTAAGGAACTCGGCAAAATGACCCCGTAACTTCGGGAGAAGGGGTGCTCACCTAGACTACGGTCTAGGGAGCCGCAGTGAAAAGGCCCAAGCGACTGTTTATCAAAAACACAGGTCTCTGCGAAGCCGTAAGGCGAAGTATAGGGGCTGACACCTGCCCGGTGCTGGAAGGTTAAGGGGATGCGTTAGTCCTTCGGGACGAAGCGTTGAACCGAAGCCCCAGTAAACGGCGGCCGTAACTATAACGGTCCTAAGGTAGCGAAATTCCTTGTCGGGTAAGTTCCGACCCGCACGAAAGGTGCAACGACTTGGGCACTGTCTCAACGAGAGACCCGGTGAAATTATACTATGCGTGAAAATGCGCATTACCCGCGACAGGACGGAAAGACCCCGTGGAGCTTTACTGTAGCCTGATATTGAATGTTGGTACAGCTTGTACAGGATAGGTGGGAGCCAGAGAAACCGGAGCGCTAGCTTCGGTGGAGGCGCCGGTGGGATACCACCCTGGCTGTACGGACATTCTAACCCAGAACCGTGATCCGGTTCGGAGACAGTGTCAGGTGGGCAGTTTGACTGGGGCGGTCGCCTCCTAAAGAGTAACGGAGGCGCCCAAAGGTTCCCTCAGAATGGTTGGAAATCATTCGAAGAGTGTAAAGGCAGAAGGGAGCTTGACTGCGAGACCTACAAGTCGAGCAGGGACGAAAGTCGGGCTTAGTGATCCGGTGGTTCCGCATGGAAGGGCCATCGCTCAACGGATAAAAGCTACCCCGGGGATAACAGGCTTATCTCCCCCAAGAGTCCACATCGACGGGGAGGTTTGGCACCTCGATGTCGGCTCATCGCATCCTGGGGCTGTAGTCGGTCCCAAGGGTTGGGCTGTTCGCCCATTAAAGCGGTACGCGAGCTGGGTTCAGAACGTCGTGAGACAGTTCGGTCCCTATCCGTCGTGGGCGTTGGAAATTTGAGAGGAGCTGTCCTTAGTACGAGAGGACCGGGATGGACACACCGCTGGTGTACCAGTTGTTCCGCCAGGAGCATCGCTGGGTAGCTACGTGTGGTCGGGATAAGTGCTGAAAGCATCTAAGCATGAAGCCCCCCTCAAGATGAGATTTCCCATCGCTTCGAGCGAGTAAGATCCCTCAGAGACGATGAGGTAGATAGGTTCGAGGTGGAAGCGTGGTGACACGTGGAGCTGACGAATACTAATCGATCGAGGACTTAACTTAAACAAAAAGTGAAAAGCGCGTCTTCGACTTTGGTTG
>NZ_AKIF01000221.1 GCF_000269905.1 Alkalibacillus haloalkaliphilus C5 | reverse complement strand
CTTCTAAAGCGGCTGTTGTTGCCCCTGTAGCACAAGCTTTTAAATGACCTAGCATGAAGCTTGAGTAACATTGGTCATTTAATTGCTGAGGATTTTGTTCTGGCTGTTTCGGTTGGCTCGGTTGCATACCATACGTGACGTCGTTTGAAATTTCCATATTGTATAACGTTGTCGGTTGAGTTGGTTTTTGACCAGATTGATACGCATCAACCATCGTGTTATACGTTTGGCTTAAATAGTTATATTGGTTCGTTAAAATCCCTTGTAATTGCTGACATTGAATATTTTGTTCATACATTTTATAGTGCTCCATTGCACCAATTACAGTTGAGATTGCTTCGTGAGCGTCAAAAATAGCATGTGCACCATGACTTTTATCTTTTGGTAATGATTCAGATTGTTTCATTTGGCTGTTTGGGTTTTGTTGCTGTTGCATAAAAAATCCTCCTTGTAGTCTGTTCTACAGTTTTAGGTTGGATAAAATCTAATAAATTATACACTAACTGCTATTTTTTTTACACCAGTACCTTTTATTATTCAGTACTAAATGTTATGTTAAGAGTATAAATTACCATAAACTTTAAGCAGTGGGGTGTCCAACTTGAATGCACAGTTTAAAAAAGGAGTATTAGAACTCTGTGTTTTAATGTTAATCAATCAAAAAGACCAATATGGTTATGAATTAGCACAAAATATTTCTAAAAACATTTCTATAGCAGAAGGTTCTCTGTATCCATTATTAAGGCGGTTGACTAAAGAGGAATATTGTTCGACTTACTTAGCAGAGTCTAAAGAAGGCCCACCAAGAAAATATTACACCTTAACCCATAAAGGAAAAGTCCACATGAATTATTTAATTGAAGAGTGGAAATGGTTTTCAGGATATGTCGATGAATTAGCAAAGGAGGTTTCTGGTGGTGAATAAACAGCAATATTTAAACGAATTAAGAAGTCATCTAATATCACTTAACCCTCAAGAGCTGCAAGAAATACTTTACGATTATGAAGAGCATTTTGAAAATGCGAAAAGTGATGGGAAATCGGAGTTAGAAGTGGTTAACGAACTTGGCGCACCAAGTAAGGTTGCAGAGGAAATTATGATTGAATTACCTAAAGAATCCCAGTCATCGGTAGAAAGTACTACTAGTCAAAATGAAAAAAGAAGTCCAAATATTGTGCGTAATGTATTGATCGCGATTGCCTTAATTTTTATTAACCTAATTGTTGTCGTTGGCCCTGTTACAGCAATTATAAGTGTATACATTAGCATGTATGGAGTTGCCATTTCAATTGGCTTAGCTCCGTTATTTGGCTTCATACAGCTAGGGTTATACGGTGTTGGTAACTTTTTTGTACTACTGTTTTCATCAATCTTCTCTTTAAGTTTAGCCACGTTGATGGTACTTGGGTTGATTTATGTAGGCAAGTGGATCATTTTTGCAATTAAGAAATATATTCACTTGAACATTCAAGTGGTAAAAGGGGAATGGTAACATGAAAACCGTTGCGAAGGTTGCTTTAGTTGGACTTGTAATTGGTTTTATTGGATTAATTATGTCAGTATTGTTAAGTGGAGCTACCCTTGTTGAAAATTACGTGGGGGAATTTACAACAGTACAAGATTCAAAAACATTTGAGGCTGAAGTAGTTGATGAAGTCTATATTGACGTGTCTGTAGCGGAGGTTAATATATTACCAACAGATGAAAATGAGGTGAAAGTTAGTTATGATGGACGTTTTAGTCAAGTATTTTTGCAACAAACAGATTTACAAATTGAGTTGGAAAATAATGAGTTGCACATAAATTTTAAAGCAGATCCAGTATTGTTCTTACCAACTTTAGGTGGGCAACATTTTGAGTTAGACCTGCATTTGCCTGAAAAGATTTATGATGTTTTATCTATAGACTCATCGGCTGGAATAACTGAAGTAGAGGGTGTTGTAGCAAATGAGGTTGATGTCGTTTCGAGCGCAGGGAAGGTTACCTTAGAAGATATTGAGTCAGAACATACTAACATACGTTCTTCAGCTGGAATGGTAGAAGTCAAGTATCTTACTGGCGATTTAGACATTAAAACAAGCGCAGGCAGTATCGTGACAACACTAGAACAAATAGAACAAGATATTAATTTTGACGCAACAGCAGGTACTATAAATCTGTATGTTCATCAGGAGCCGACAAATATAGCTTTAGATTACCGAGCGAGTGCTGGAGATGGATCAATTGGGTTTCCAATGAATTTTGATGTTAATACCAATCGAGAAATAAGAGGTACAATTGGTGATGGGCTTTACAATATTACGGTAAGAACATCTGCCGGTTCATTTGATTTTGAACAAAGATAAAAACAGGTCAGCTCAGACGGTGAGCTGACTGTTATATAACTCTTAACCTAATGCGCGTTGTAAGTCTTCCAATAAATCTTCAAAATCTTCTATCCCAACAGAAACACGAATTAACCCGTCAGTAATACCAAGTTCAAGACGTCGTTCGCGAGGGATCGACGCGTGAGTCATTTTAGCTGGTACTGAAATTAAGCTTTCAACAGCGCCTAAGCTTTCGGCTAAGGTAAAGTAGCGCACTTTGCTTAACAACTCATTTGCTTTTTCTTCTGACCCAACATCAAATGAGAGCATCGCACCAAAGCCTGAGCATTGCTTCTTCGCAACTTCATAACCTGGGTGATCCTCTAAGCCAGGGTAATAAATCTTCTCGACAATCGGATGGTCTTTTAAGAATTCGATTACCGCTTGAGTATTCACTTCATGCTCTTCCATGCGAATGCCTAACGTTTTAATTCCGCGCATAAGTAACCAGGAATCATGAGGTCCTAAAATCGCACCTGAAGAGTTTTGGATATAGTGTAAGTCCTCACCAAGCTGATCATTGTTAACGACAACTAGGCCAGCGACAACGTCACTATGTCCGCCCAAATACTTCGTTGCACTATGAAGTACGATGTCTGCTCCGTGTTTAATTGGATTTTGGAAATACGGTGTCGTAAATGTATTATCGACAATTGTGAGTAAATCATGCTCTTTTGCATAGT
>NZ_AKIF01000220.1 GCF_000269905.1 Alkalibacillus haloalkaliphilus C5 | reverse complement strand
TTCTAATCTCCACTAATTTCTCCTCCATTCAATCGCTCAGCTCTAACTCTCACTCTCTCCAAATACGCCTCACTCACATCCGGCGCACCACCGCGTAAAATCTCCGTCAAATAATGTGCGGGCGGCGCAATCTCATCTTTTTTATCAATCACAATAAAAGTAAGCATCGGCACTAATTCACCTTGATATGTCACATCCACAATTGCTGGGCGGTACATCTCCGCATGCACACCTTCACGTTCATATAAATAATCACGTGCCGCTTCGGTAATCTCATAAACAACCCCTTCGACCGCCTCTCCTTCAGTTTCTACAATGTCTGCACGTCCCCCATCAGGTCGATGCACGGTAAACTGCAATTCATATCCATCCAAATGACCGACACCCAGTCTATCAAACTCTTCAAGCTTCCCCGCCAAGTTAATTCGCTCATCATCCATACACGACCCATACGCAAAATAATACGGCACGTTGTCTTTCAGCTGCTGGTCCAATCGCCAGTCACCAAATGGCACCTCGTCCAAACCTTCAGCCTTCAAAGATTCATAATAATATGTATAAGCCTCAAGCGTGCCAAAATCCGTCTTCACTTCAACTACTTTCCGCTCATAATGCGACTCACCACCAGGCACGTACCCTTCTAGTTCATCAATTGTTTCTAATAGTTCACCCGTAACACTATATACTTCACCGTAAACCGTCTGATCAGAATCCAACACTAACGCTGGATAACCATTCGTCGTATCAACTAACCGCCCTGTCATCCACGCCTCTTTTGCAACACGATGCGCATCTTCAACTAATCTATGATTTCTTTCACCAAACAATAAAGTCCCATATACAAACACGTAATGCTCCATCGCTATCCCTCCTACTTTATCTATTATACTAATTCAAAATACGCTTACTGTCACCGTTTCAACTGCAAACTTTTTGGCAACAATGATGATGTAAAGGAGTGATTACATGCTTCAAACAGCGTTAACCGTTGTTTTACTCATTGGCGCGATCCATTTACTCATTATCAATCGAAAAAAACATAAACGAAATAAGCAGCTATATGAATTGCTAGATCAAAGCGAAGATTTAAAACGCACCCTTGCCATGGGACTCTACTACCGCTTCAATTTTAAAAAAGATTCCGAAACTGGAGAATTCACCGATAAAGTGAGTAACCTTTTTATTCAGCAAGTTAGTTATGAATTCGAAGACTTTGTAGCTGATGTGATGAGAACGAAATACGGAGGCGAGACGACTGTAACTGGAACGATTGGCGACTACGGTGTTGATATACGCCATCATCGAGATGAGGGACTATACCTTGGCCAAGTCAAAGCTTACAAAAATAACGTCCCATTCGATCCAATCGCCATCATCCATTCCAACATGGTCCAAGAAAAAGCTGAAGGAGGATTCATCGTCACAACAAGTGACTTCACCAATCAAGCCCGAAAATACGCCAGCTCACTCAACATCGAACTGATCAACGGCGAACAACTGGTCAATTATTTAATAGAAGGGTTAAAAGACGAAGAAAAAGAACTCATCGGCCAGCCGAAAGAAGCGTAGGTCGGTTGTGGAATTTAGGCGAACGCTTAATTAATTGAGCGTTCGCCTAATTATTGAGAATTTCGCTTAATTATCGAGGAATTCGCTTAATTATTGAATATTTCGCCCGATTATTGAGAATTTCGCTTAATTATTGAAAAATCCGCCTAATTGTCACGTTGTATAAAAGAAAAAGTTCAGCTCAATACGGCTGAACTTTTCACTCTGAGTTTATATCCTTATGCCAACGAAGTGCTTTTTGTTCCATATCACTTACGAACTTCTTTTTGGCTCGACTATATTCCCTTGTAGTATCGTAACGCTTCGTCAAATCCTCTTTAAAGCAGCTATAACGATTAGCCTCTTGAGGATGGACTCTTAAGTAATCCCTAAATACTAAGTGCCGTTCAATTTCCGGGTGATCAAATTGATAGAAATGAATGTGGTGGGTTCTGTTTTCTCCTCCCTTTCTAAACAACCTTCTATCGACAATCCCCCATTCCCCAGCAACATCATATCCAAGTGAATCCATATGTCCATTGAATGAATCAACTTTCTCTATGTCTTTAACAATACACATCATATCGATCACAGGCTTTGCTTTCATTCCTTTTACTGATGTACTTCCAAAATGTTCAAACCTTATAATTTCATCACTGAAAATAGTTTCTAGAAATTCAGCTTCAGCCTTAAACATTTCAGGCCAGTTTTCATCATAATCAGTCAGTCGAACTTTCAAATTACTCTAATCTCCTTTCCGACAGTCATAATCCATTTTCAGAAATTCAAAACAATCACCATTTGTCTTCTGCATAAAAGTATTAACTTCCTTAAAACC
The DNA here is from genome assembly GCF_000269905.1 of Alkalibacillus haloalkaliphilus C5. Taxonomy (GTDB): domain Bacteria; phylum Bacillota; class Bacilli; order Bacillales; family Alkalibacillaceae; genus Alkalibacillus; species Alkalibacillus haloalkaliphilus_A. The sequence goes on along the minus strand of NZ_AKIF01000220.1, from coordinate 707 downwards.
AACCTTTTTATATAATTTGATCGCTCTTTGATTAAATGTCGCTACTGATAAGGTAATCCTTTCAGCTTTAAATTCTTTAATTACAAATTTAATACCTTCATTCAAGAAATTTAACCCGTACCCATTACCAGTTAAATTAGGCCTCAAGCCTAACCCTATATCAAATGTATGTTCAGATACTTTATTCACGCTAAAGAAGCCGATTAGATCTTTATTACTCATCACGGCATATGTAGAACTCTCACGTGATTTTGGATCGACAAATTCACTTAAATCTTCTTCATCAGCTACCATATCATAAAAAGAATACTCACCTTCATAACGCCAATTAAAAGCAATATCTTCTGCTTGTTTTTGAGTCATAACCTTGATTTGATAACTCATACACGTTTCCTACCTATCTGATTAATTATATGAAGCCTTTAATCTATTACTATGTGTTAGTTCCCTGGTGAAAAGTCATTTGCCACTTCCCATCATTCAACTTCCAAATAGAGCTACGTAAAGAGAACTTTTGTTTACTTTCTATAAATACCTTAAACGTAGTTAGTGCACATGTTGGTGAAAGGTGCTTTATTTGAAAATTACTTAATGTAATTCCAGGGTCATCTTCACTCGGTAAACGTTTTAATATACTTTCTTTATCATAAATTACTCCAGTACTCGAAAACTCTTCAAAATCATCAGCAATTAGTTCGTCTAAAGTC
>NZ_AKIF01000219.1 GCF_000269905.1 Alkalibacillus haloalkaliphilus C5 | reverse complement strand
CCTTGGCAGTCTCAGCAGTGTTTGCATCGATGGTAATCGGCCAACCGTTGTCTTTTGCTGAAATGTTGACGGTTGTCATAGTTGGAACACTCGCATCAATCGGAACAGCAGGTGTTCCAGGTGCTGGAATTGTGATGATCGCAACCGTATTTGTCCAGTTGGGCTTACCGATGGAAGCAGTTGCCCTACTCGTTGCAGTAGATGCGCTTGTAGGAATGGGTTGTACAGCACTAAACGTAACTGGTGACTTAACAGGATCTAAAGTTATTAATAAGAGCGAAGAGAAACATGTAAAAGCTCAATCATAATATGTTTTAATCCCTATTAAGGTGGTTGCCATTTTAATAGGGTTTCTTTTAACTTTTTGAAGCTCCACATTTTCTGTGAAATAATGAAAGATAAGAGAAGCGTGGAGGTTTTGTTGTGAGAAGGAACATAGTAAAGCAATTTATGACGAGAAAGCACATCGCTTTGTACATACTAACCGTTCTTCTAATTGTTGGTTCGTTTTGGTTTGTTAATCATAACCATCAGTTTTATGAACGTTCAATCGCTGAGATCGTGGAAGTTGAAACGGTTCAAAGTGAAGAAGTTACAGACCCACACGGTAATGAAGATCAGCTTGTAACACAAAAGTTAAAAGGTGTTATTCAAAATGGTGACTATAAAGGGGTTGTGATTCAGTTAGACAATGAGTATGCCGAATCTCAAGTTTATGACCATGAATATAGCGTTGGAAATGAGTTGTTTGTATCGGTAGACTCCACTGATGAAACTGAAGACTTAACGGGTTCTATACTAGATGTGAAGCGAGATCATTATACGCTATTAATTGCATGGGCTTTTGTCATCATCTTGTTATTAATCGGTCAACTACAAGGTTTTTATTCGGTTATAAGTTTAGCGATTAATGCTTTGATCATTGCTTTGGCATTAGATTTTTATATTCAAACGACAAATATTAGCTTACTTGTCATTAGTGGAGTTAGTATTGTTTTATTTACCGCTATATCTTTACTTTTAGTTAATGGAAATAATGAAAAAACGTATGCCGCAATAGTTTCGACCTTGCTTGGGACGTTGTTTTTGTTTGCGGTTACGGCTGTAGTCATGTGGGGGACAGCTGGAGAAGGTTTACGTTATGAAGAGATGCAATTCGTTACGCGTGCGCCGGAAATGGTGTTTATGGCTGGGGTTTTAATTGGTGCTCTGGGCGCCATTATGGATGTTGCGATCACGATGTCTTCATCTTTATTCAACCTATATGAAAAGAACAACAACATTACTAATAAAGCACTAAAACAATCAGGAATGGATATCGGAAAAGATATTATGGGGACGATGACTAACATTTTGTTTTTCGTCTATATCAGTGGTTCAATACCGATGATTATATTATATTTAAAGAACTCAGCTGCTCTAGGCTTTACGTTGAATATGAATTTGTCACTAGAGTTAGCTAGGGCATTAGCTGGCGGTGTTGGAATTGTTATTACGATCCGATAGGGGTTTATATGACGATTTTCTTTATTAATCGAAAGAGGGCTAGAGTATGAGTGTATTAGTGTGGCTTGCAATTATTTTACTCATCTTAATGGTTGTGATCGGAGGACAAAAAGGGGTGCGGTCATTTATTGCGCTTTTTTTCAATTTCGTTATATTACTAGTCTCAATACTATTAATGGCTGATCCGAACATCGATCCAATCATCGTAACTTTAGTTGCGACAACCATTTTAAGTTGTATAAATCTGTTTTATATAAATGAAATTAATATCAAAACGAAAACCGCATTTCTATCTACAATGGTGACTATTGTTTTTTTATTACTCTTTATTGTCCTCGTAACTGAAAGTGCTTTAATTCAAGGTTTTAGTGAAGAACAGATCGAAGAGATTAAAGGTTTTTCTGTTCATTTAGGAGTTGATTTCGTTAAAATTGCAGTTTCAGTGATTATTATGAGTACAATTGGTGCCATTACAGATATTGCAATTTCAATTTCTTCTCCGATGAGAGAAATTTATCGCCACAACCCAGGTATAAGCAGAAAATCATTATTTTTATCAGGCGTTAGTATTGGTAAAGATATATTAGGAACGAGTACGAATACGTTATTTTTTGCGTTTTTCGGTGGATATATGGCTCTTTTAATATGGTTCATAGACCTTGATTATACGTTAGGCGAAATTATAAATTCTAAAATTTTCAGTGCTGAGATGATAACCATTTTAGCAGCTGGAATAGGGGTTGCGTTAGTGATTCCAATTACATCTTGGTTAGCGGCGTTAGTATTAATAAAATTTGAGACAAAGGAAGTAGAGGAAGAAGAGTAACGAAAGCGAAGGGTAAGAACCCCTTCGCATTACTTCTTTATTAATCTTTTTAAGTCATTGATGGCTTGAGTGTGCATTCCTTCATGAAAGATTGTGCGGATTAAAACTTGTTCAATTGTAAACATCCCCATTTCAGTTGATGGAAACACCTCATCTAAACGCTCGCTATAAAACTCTTTAATTTTTTGTGGTTGTTCACTTAACAATAGTTTTAACTCTTCAAATGTAGGGGTATGCTCATCGAAGTTTGATGGGTTAGTCCCAAAGCCAAACCATTTTTGAAATGAATCGGGGTATAAGTCATCCTTCGTTAACACTTTAATCCACATGTATTGATCCATAAAAACATGACCTAAGTGCCAACGAATGTTGTTGTTGAAGTTGGCAGGGATGATTTCTGCTTCTTCTTTATTTATGTCATTCACATCGTGTAAAAGCCCTTCTCGGTAAGTTTGCAATTGATTAAATAACACTTCATGCTTTTTTTCCATTTTGAGTCCTCCCTTTATGAATAAATATTTCGTTGGAGAACGCAAAAAATCCTTCAATTTCATAATTGGATTTGTGACTAATTTGGAATATTTACTAAGAATGATTAAATAAAATGAAATGTAATGTCACAAAAGTTCTTGTTCCCTCGTCATGGTTAATAAAAGGTAACAAGGGGTTGTTTTTATGGAGAAAAAAGTTTGGGATGTTGCAATTGGTTGGGGGTGGGTTAGCTGGTTACGTTGCAGCTAACTTTTTAGCGGAGTCAAATATATCTAG
>NZ_AKIF01000218.1 GCF_000269905.1 Alkalibacillus haloalkaliphilus C5 | reverse complement strand
TTGGCAGTCTCAGCATGTGTGCTAATTGTTCTATAATTTTTTTAAATTCTAGCTGATTTAATATTTTATCGTTCACTAATCTCACCTTTTTTCTTTCGTAAGAAGTGTTGGAGATCTTCAAAATCCCACGTGTTAATGACTGTATCTTTCCTAATCCAGCCTTTCATTGCAGCTTGTACCCCAACCTTCATATCTTGTAACATTCGATAATTGTGAGCATCTGTATTAATAGCAATCGCTGCCCCTTGTTCTTGTGCGACTTGTAACCAACTCCACGCTAAATCAAGTCTGTTTGGGTTGGCGTTTAATTCAATAATCGTATTATTTTCAACTGCTAATTGAATAAAACGCTCATAATCGAAAGCGTATCCTTCTCTTCTACCAATTAAACGACCAGTTGGGTGAGCAATCATATCAACGTAAGGGCTTTTAATAGCATTTTCTAGACGACTCATAATTTCTGCTTCGCTTTGGTTAAAATGAGAATGAATAGAAGCAATGACAAAATCCATTTCACTTAAAAACTCATCGTCAAAGTCTAAATCACCATTTGGTAAAATATCCATTTCAACTCCTGATAAAACTTGTATATCATCACATTTCTCATTTACTTCTGCAATGGACTCGCGTTGCTTTCTTAATCTCGCTTCGTTTAAACCATTGGCGACTTGCAAATACTTTGAGTGATCCGTAATGGCCATAAACTGATAACCGTAATCCCGGGCTTTATTAACCATTTCCTCAATCGATTGCGCTCCGTCACTCCAAGTCGTGTGCATGTGGAGATCACCTTTAATGTCTGGTAAAGTTACGAGTTGAGGAATTTCAGACTCAACTTCTTCACCTGTTTCACGTAACTCAGGCGGAATGTAATCGACACCTAAAAACTCGAAGAACTGTTCTTCAGTTTCAAATGTGTGAACTTCACCCGTCTCTGACTCTTCAATACCATATTCACTAATTTTATATCCTTGTTGTTTAGCTAGACGTCTCATTTCAACATTATGGTCCTTAGATCCTGTGAAATGATGTAAAGTCGTAATAAATGCTTCAGGCTCAACCATACGAAAATCAACCGAAATATCCCATTCGCCAGAAATAACGACTGTTACTTTTGTCGTCCCTTTAGAAACAATTTCTTTAACATTTGCTAGTTCTACTAATTGATTAGCGACATGCTCAGCTTCATTCGTAGCTATAATATAATCTAAGTCTTTTACGTCCTCTCGAAGACGACGAAAGCTCCCAGCAATAGCATAACGTTGTACGCCTTCAGTTGTCTCAAGTTGAGCACTAATCGCTTCGTATAATGGGATTACTGAAGAAATAGGTAATCGTTCTGGTTGAGAGCCGTAATCATCAATTGCCTTTAAAATCTTTTCTACGGACTTCTTCCCAAAACCACTTAACGCTTCCACTTGACCACTTTCACACGCTTCTCTTAATGTTGCTTCATCGACCACGCCTAATTCATGATACAAGCGTGAAAGCTTTTTACCACCCAAACCTTGTAGTTTTAATAAAGGAATTAAACCTTCTGGTACTTCTTTTGCTAACTCTTTTAATGTTTCTGTCTCTCCATTTTCAATAAATTCTTCTATGACTGCTTTCGTCCCTTTGCCAACTCCTTGCAGTGAGCCGAAATCATCTATTTCGCTTAAAGAGCGGTCATCGCGCTCTAACGCTTGTGCTGCTTTTCGATAGGCAGATATTTTAAAGGCATTTTCACCTTTTAGTTCTAAGTAAATTGCAATTGTCTCTAAATGTTTAATCACTTGTTTTTTATCCATAACGTACCACCCTTAACTTTTAAATCAGGTTCTATTTCAAATGTGGTGGTGTAAAAATTTACACCATCCACTTATTATCCTTTTAATGAATATTTATCATCGCTCCATCAAAATGCTTCGCTTTCCGCGGGCACGGCTCGAGCCTTCTCGGCCCAAAGAGCGGGGCCTGTGGGGTCTCGAGACTCGTGCTGTTCCCGCTGGAGTCTACGCATTTTGATTCCGCTTAATAGATCTCACCTAACACAAAAATGGTTTTTATGCTCTTTATTCTGTTATAGATGCTTTATTTAATGATTGTAGCACCAATTGGTGCCATAAAACGGAGCCTAGATTCAATTTGTAATAACTGCTCTAGCTTTTCCTTTTCATCTTCAGATAGTTTATCAGGCGACTTCCATAACAACTTCTTACCACGCTTCATCTTCTTACGCGTGTCATCATCTACATCGTGCTGAACTTGCCTTCTTATGTCATCAAGTGCCCAATACACATGCCGCATATAATGAAAACGGTCCGCGATAATTAAAGGATTGTCTAATACATCACACATTGCTTTTTTAAATGCTTTTGATAAATCCATTACAACATTTCAACTTGACTTGTATCACATGTACGTAAATACGATTTAATCGTTTCTATTTTTCTGTCCGGTAAAATATCTATAATGGTGTGATTATCGACATCAACAATCACGGTTTGAAACCTTTCTCCATTCGCATCTCCTTTAAACTCATCAATAGAGATCGCTCTTGGTAGAACCTTTCGTGTATTGATAGTTTGGTGGTCCATTAGACGAATGACTTGATTTGGTGTAAGGCCTGCATGATTAAATATTGTTGCACTCATATCGCCTCTCTTTTTTCTAGTGTTTTAGTCGACTTTAGGATAACAAGAGATGGCGAATGAGTGTATTTTTTTGTTTTGAATGGGATGTTCAACCCCATCTTAAAGATCAGAATGTGACGAGCGAAAGGCGGCGACGCCAGTGGGAACAGCACGAGCTGAAGATCCACTGGGGAAAGCGTATTTCTTTCCCCAGTTAGCTGAAGCCGTGCCCCTGCATAGAAAACACTGCGACAAACGACCGTAGGGAAGTTTGAGCAGATGTTGAACTTGTGCCCTGAGGGTGCAAGCGTCCGCCTATAGCGAGTCACAAACCAACGGTTCAATAATCAATCTCTCAACATGATTGTTGTGACAATGGACACCACCACATTTAGTATAGAGCCAAAAGAAAAGAGGTTAACCCATTGTGAGCAAACCTCTCAAAACATACTTAATCTTCAAACCAAGCATTCTTTATCATATCAGATAACAATGGCGTATTTTCGATCATAAATGATGCGATTGATGAATCTTGGATGAAGTCTTGAACAAAATCTACTGAGACTGCCAAG
>NZ_AKIF01000217.1 GCF_000269905.1 Alkalibacillus haloalkaliphilus C5 | reverse complement strand
GAAGTGATTGATGATAGTGATTTCTTGGAGTCATTCAATAACCGAATGAATAAAGTGAAAGCTATTAAAGATTACGATCGTTACAAGTATTCACATAAGGTTGATATGAAACCAAACCGTCAACTGATGAATGATACATTATATTCGACGCGTGAATATGATGGTGAGGAATATGTGGTTGAGAAGGTAGGAAATTTATATGACAAGGACCAGACTAAACTGGTTGATAAGATTAAGAAGAAACCGGAGAAGCTATTGATGTATCAACATGATCCTCAAACATTTGAAAAACTAATTCAAGTTATTGAGCAATACAGTGAGGTTAAAAATCCGCTGCATAAATACTACGAAGAAACTGGCGATTACGTACGGAAATATAGCAGAAAAGGTAACGGTCCCCCGATCAAAAGTGTTAAGTTTTATGGGGATAAGCTGAAAACACATAAGGACGTATCACATAAATTTAACCCTAAAAATAAAAAAGTGGTCAATCAATCGATCAAACCGTTTCGAATGGATGTCTATTGGGATGACGGGAAATATAAATTCGTGACCGTTCGTTATAATGATTTGAAGGATGTCGGTGAAAAATATCAGATTCAAGAAAACCATTACAAGGATAAGTTGACAGAGAAGGGAATAAGATCTGAAGAGTTTTTTTTGTTTAGTTTATACACGAATGATGTTTGTTCATTGAATGATGAGAAGTATAGATTAATAGGGGTGAATAATGACAATCTTAACAGAGTAGAGTTCGATAAAGTCGAAAATAATTATAAGGAACACTGTGATTTTAATGAATTAAGGTATAATCGTATTGTGAAAACTATCGGAAATAACACACACAATTTCTATAAAATAACAACAGACATTTTAGGAAAAGAATATGTCAACCGAGAAAAACTTAAGTTTGAATATCCAAAAGGTTAGGATGATTTTATGGGTTGGCGAGTTGTACACGTGAGTCAAGTTGACCAATTGTCATTACACTTGGACAATTTAAGGGTTTATCAAGGGGACTTGGATGTGAAAGTCCCCTTGAATGATATTTTCGCCTTAGTTATTGAAGATTTATCTTGTAAGTTATCAACACGGTTGATGGTTGAGTTATCAAAGAATAATATATTAGTTTTACTCTGTAACCAGCAGTATTTACCAGAGTGTATAATTCAACCTGTGTCAGGCCATTATGGCCAATATAAACAAATGATGAAGCAATTAAATTGGACTGATGAAATGAAAAATCTAATGTGGCAAGCAATAATTAGGAAGAAGGTCCATAATCAAATGCAAGTTATGTTAAAGAATTTAGTTGAATTACATCGTGTTGAGAAAATGCAAGACTTAAAAAGCTATATATCACCGGGTGATGAACATAACATTGAAGGTCAGGCTGCGCGTATATATTTTAATAGTTTTTTTGGTCATGATTATCGACGTGACAATGATGATTATGTTGAAAACGCTGCTTTGAATTACGGATACTCTATTTTACATTCTGCGATTGCAAGGACAATAGTCGCCAAAGGTCTGATTCCTGGACTAGGCATACATCATATTGGTCATCGAAATCCCCACAATCTAGCTTCTGATTTAATTGAACCTTATCGACCTATTGTTGATCACTTTGTTATTAAAAAGCCTCCAGAAGGTTACCTCACGAAAGAATATAGAATTGAATTAATTAACCTCCTACATGCTAAAATCCAAGTCAATAATCAATCACAAACAGTTATACGTTCCATAGAGTTATTTATAAATTCCTTATTTGACGCTTTCGAAACTGGTAAATCAGAGAAATTAAAATTGCCTAATATAGAAAAATTAAGTTTTCATGAGTTATAGGTTTGTGAGGGTATTAATAATGTTTGATTTACCAGTAGAGACGAAAGCTCAAATAAGGGTCTATACAAAGTTTAGGAAACAATTAATTAGAGAAGGTTTTTTAATGATGCAATACTCAATTTATATCAAATCATGCATAAATAAGGAGTCAGCACAAGGTACGATTAACCATGTGAAAAGATACCTCCCCAAAGAAGGACATGTAAGGGCAATGGTTATTACAGAGAAACAATTCGAAGGTATGAAGATTTTAGTAGGAGAAGAAGATCGAAATATTGAAATTCTAGGTGACAATAGAACGATAGAGTTTTAGGAGGATTTGATGAATGAAAAGTGGGAAGTTCACTTTGGTGGTGACAAATTTCAATTAAATTTATCAAGTTATAGTTCATTATTTGTTAATTATACTACATCAGAAGAAAAATTCGTTGAAGCAATTGTTCAATATTTTCAACCTCGCTCGAAAAGCAAGGACGAACTAGCAATCAAAGATTTGTATAATGACTATGAGGATGTTCATTATAAATATTTACAAGCTTTAAAACTTTCTAATGAATCCCTTATTAATGAGGTTAAATTAGGAGCGAAGTCGTACTTGAAAAATCAGATCAAAACAGAAGTTTTAAATAATATTGAGACTAATGGTTATTTGAACTCGATTAATGTATTAGCTGAGGACTTAACAACACACACCTTAGAAGGCTATCCAGTTAAGTTGAATAAATTTACTATAGAAACGTTCATTAGGATGCTTGAGTTTGATGATGGATCTGTTACATTTGAAGGCACAAACACCTTCCTTAATCACGCTCAATCAATATTGCCAATTTTAAATAAACACTTTCAAAAGTCTATTCACAGTCAAAAGATTATATTTTATATGTACCCTGAACTATATTTAAGTCCACATGAACAGCTGAAAATGAAAGAGTTACTGCAAATAATGAGTAAAGAGATCCCTGTCATAGTCATTACAAAATCATTATTATTCTTAACAGATGATCTAACTGGCCAGAACTATTTCATATATGATCATCAATTATTTAATGAGACGTTAATAGAGGACTTAGAATGGGATAGCCCTATGTTATTTGATCAAGATGAACTAAAAGAGAATATAAAGATGATTTTTAAAAAGTATGTTAATTTATTCGAGTTAAAACCTACGATTTCTAATTATAAACAAGCAGATATTATCTTATTTAGTTCAATTGGTTTATATGTAGTAGTGTTTTTACTTAATAGGATGGGTTTTGAATTTACTTTGGATTTAGACGAAGAAAAAGTTGATACTCCAGTGTATAAGTACATCATGGAAATCTATGAAAATTTATGATAAATTTTCATTAGAGGTTTTAGCACTCTGTGATTTTAGTTATGAATGTAACGTTTTAGCGACCACGATATAGCGAACATCAG
>NZ_AKIF01000216.1 GCF_000269905.1 Alkalibacillus haloalkaliphilus C5 | reverse complement strand
CTTGGCAGTCTCAGAATCCAAGTTTCCTGTTGGCTCATCTGCAAGAATAATGGATGGTTTTGTAACCAACGCTCTAGCAATGGCCACTCTTTGCTGCTCACCGCCAGATAACCTTGATGGAAGGTGATTAATCCGATGTCCTAAGCCTACACGTTCTAACGATTCTTTTGCCTTTTCTTTAATATCCTTTGAAGAAAAAACATTTAATAAAGGCATCATAACATTTTCTAAAGCTGTTGCTGTTGGCAACAAATGAAATTGTTGAAAGATATAACCGATTTCATTAAGTCGTAACTTAGCTAACTGTTTATCTTTAAGCTTGTGTACTGCCTGGTTATTTACCCAAATCTCTCCACGATCAATTGGTTCTAATCCTCCAATCGTATGGAGTAGTGTAGATTTTCCTGAACCAGAAGGCCCAACGATCGATACATAACTATGATCTTCAACTGTCAGTGAAACATGTTTTAACACTTCCACTTTCTCAGTTCCACTCTTATAGCTTTTTTCTAAATCATTTATTTGAATCATTTCCCTACCACCCTTTCCGGTTAAATTTAGACTGTATACTGATTGTTAAGTACTTGTTTTACCTTCATTCCACTAAAAATGACTATGGAAAAGAAGGTAATTAACAATATAGGGGCTAAAATAGCTAGTGAAATCATCCATGTAGGAATTACAATGTCTGTAAACACATTTATAAATAGAATCGCACCTAATGTGCCAATGGAAGAACCAACAAATGACACAACAAATGTCTCCAAACTAATATAAAGCTGAATTTTCCTCTTTGGCCACCCTATAGAGCGGAAAATGAAGAACTCCTTCATACGTTCATTAATGTTTAAATAAAGGAGTAAAAATGTAACAGCTATGGCTAACGCGAAACTCATAATTAGAGTAGCCGTTTGATATTCTTCCAATCTCACATCAATTGCTTCACCAATAAAACTCAAGTAAAGGAAATCAGAAAGACTTTGTTGCGTTACAAATGAGAGTAAAAGCATAAACGTTGTAATTGCGATGACCGTAGCTAGTAAGCCAAACCTTAATGGGCGACGCAATAATTGATGAATACAATATGACAGAACACCGCGTATTTTCACCAGTCTTTGCATCTTCCACGTATCACCTTCACCTGCTAGCCCATCTCGAGGTGACAATTTCAACGCTTTACGACTTCCTGCTATATACCCAATTGAAATAATGATGAATGTCATTAACCATACAAGTAAGTAGTCAATAAGAGAGACCGTTTCTAACCAATAATTTGTAAACCATACGGAAACTATAGGGACCAGACTAATAATTAAAGCTTCTACAAATAGTGATTGAATGATTTTCGCTCTACTCCAACCAAAAGCTCTTTGCATAGCAAAATCAATTGAACGGTTAAGCAAGCTATGTGTGATCACGGTAAAACAAAAAATCACACTAATCGCTAACAAATAAACAAACAGTAAAATGTTGGCTTGATTCACTTGATTTTCAATTGACCAACTAACTCCTTGTTGTTGCCAACCTTCTTCAACTGTTCCAACTTCATCTACTTCAGTTCCAGCCAAATTGACATGAACTCTACTTGCAGATGAACCAAGCATGATCTCAACTCGGTTGCCTGTTCGTTCCCTTATTTCCGTTGCAATGGCTTCAATCTTTCTTTGACTTTCTTCAGTCCTTTCAGCTACTCCTTCTACCACAACACGAATGGAGGATAATGGAGGCTCATCATCATAGACATGGTTTAATGCATTTAGAGTCGTTAACATATCTGGAGCGCCTGGATAATAACTTGCCTTAACTGGGAGTGGGAGTAATGGTGTTGGTTCAACTTCTTCTCCAAGACCATTTTTAATAATCATACTATGATGCGATGTATAAACATCGACCGGATCTCCTTCTTGCCATGAACCAGCATATTTCGGACTAATTTCAGATGAATCATAATACCCTACTACATCAACAGTAAAATCATATATATCTCTAACTCCTTCTGTATACCGGTAAAACGGGGCATCTATGTCAGTATAAAATTCACTAGCATTTGGATATTCTTCTGCTTCTAACAGTGGTATATCTTCATCGTTATTTTCAACTAAATTATAATTAATCGGGGAAAATCTAATGATCTCAGTAGGAGCATTAATGAGTTCGTACTCTAATTCACTATAGCCTTCATCATCAAATTCTAGATTGACGTTTTTAAACCTTAAATCTGAGGTAAGTGATGAAATGTTTAATTGTGCCAATTCTTCTTTTGGGAGACTGCGTAAATAGTTTGTTGTCCCACCTGCAATATCTTCTTCAGTTAGATCATCTGGTACACCAATTTCATATACCGATACCGTTTCTTCCATCACATATTCTGGTTCCTGCAAAGCAACTACAGGAATAACAGGCATTGTAGCACCTTCCGCAGAGTATGGCTCATCTAAGTAACTACCAGAAATCATACTTTCAGATACATTATATAATTGGTCTTCAGCTTCAGGGTCAATCGCCACAAGTAACATTTCATTCGGATATCTTACAGAAGTTCCTGGAGCTACATTAGAAGGATACCCTCTTTCCTCTAAATGTCTTTGATATAAAACAGAATCTTCCATTGACTCATCATAGTACTCACGAACAGAGCTTGTTTCTGTTAGAGTATGTGTTTTCATTCCATCAAAAGCAGTAACTTCCTTCGTTATTTCATACCAATTTCCTGGAGTAGCATTAGACGCATTTGCATTCATCCCCAAAAAATCAAAATACCCCATTAATGCAATTGGTGCAGCAACTTCCACACCTTCAATACTTTTTATTTCTTCCCATTCTTCTATTGATATCCCACCATAGCTAGCAATACTGCTTTGTGGTGCAACCCATCCGTCTTCTAATCCTTGCACTTCTTCATCTAACTGAGGTAATACTAAAATATCATATTGGTAGCGCCAATCATCTTCAAGCTCTCCCCTAGCTTCAACTGTAATTTGGTCATTCACTGTTTGAGTTCCTATGTACGCAAGTCCTAAAAAACTTAAAGTAAGCCCTATTGTTAAAAATAGCTTCCAACGACCTCTAAATGTGGCTTTTAAGTATGTAAACATAACGCGAACCCCCAGTTAGAATTTGATTTAGTATTCTATGAAATCACACTCTAGCTATGTTTTTTACTTTTTTTTGATAATATGTAACTAGTTTACCACATTTTTTCGAAAATTCACTTTTTATTAAATTTTAAACTCTACTTGACCAATAACACTTAATTATAACCCTAATAAATAAAGCGCTAATCCTAAAAGGATCAGCGCTTTAT
>NZ_AKIF01000215.1 GCF_000269905.1 Alkalibacillus haloalkaliphilus C5 | reverse complement strand
GATTTTAGCACGTTGGCTCATTCCCATTTTTAGACGTTCAACTGTAAGGTTACGCTCAAACTCAGCAAAGGTAGCAGATAATTGGAAAATAACTATGCCCATTGAATCAGCTAAATCCATGTTTTCTTTTAAGCTAATCAATTTTACGTTTGCTTGTTCACAGCGTTCTGCAATATCTAAAGCATCTTTTAACCTACGTGCAATACGATCAATTTTATAAATAATAACTGCATCGAACTCTCCGCTATTCAAGTCTTTAACTAACTGTTTCATTTGTGGACGACCAGATATATTTTTCCCACTAACACCTTCATCTAAGTATCTCTTTACGATCTTCATATCATGTTGGTTAGCATATGTTTCCATTTCCTCAATTTGGCCTTGAATACTATAACCTTCAGTTGCTTGTTCTTCTGTACTAACTCGTGCGTAGAGTGCAGCTTTAATTGGATTCGTCATATTGATTTTCTCCTTTCTTACTCTTATCAACAGAATCATTAATCAATAATGATAGCGACTTAATGAATTGTAATTTCTCGTTTTCCTTCTCATGTATCCACTCCGAAATGCTTTCATTTGAATCGATCATAATTACTAAACCTTCCTCTCTTTTTTCATCTCTTCTATGAGTTCTTGAATAACATCTTTAGATACATATGGATTCGACTCTTCCGATACCTTATAAAGGTTGGTAGCGTATTCAAAAGGGCTTAACTTCTTGAATAATTTGGCTAAATCAAGAGATGTTTCTGATTTATGTACCTCTATTTCATAAATAAAACGTGATAACAATTGAACTAAGTCAATATCATTATCGAAGTTAGCAATTTCTTCACGAAGTAGCAGACGTGCAGTGTTTTCATCTTTCTTGTCATATAAGATAATGCCAAGTGCTTTATCAGGTTCTGTAATGACTTCAGCGTCATCTAATTCACTAAGGTCAAAATCAACTTCGACACTAGTTGGTGTACCAATAGAGAAAAGACGTTCTTCTGATTCGTAAAATTCATCTGTAATAGTTTCTAATGGTACACCGTATTCTTTTGCTAATTGATTAATTAGGTAAAAGGAAGGCTTCTTTGACTCACCTCTTTCAATAGCAGTAATGGTTTGCGGAGAAACACCCACACGTTTAGCAATTGCAGGTGTAGTGTAATCTACCTGAGGTTGAAGTGCCTTTGCTTCATTACGAAAGTATTTGAGTCTCTGACCTAGTGAGCTACGCTTCAACAAGTGGAATTCGACTGAATCAATTTTGCGATTAGACATTAGTTACATCCTTTCTTCTTTACTGGAGAGTACTTCTTTGATAACATTATAACAAATAAAATATAAAAACAAAAATAATTGTTTTTGGTTCTCTATAACTATTCATACTATTGGACACGCCATAGCTTCTGAAGCCAGTAGCGACGCGGGTTTGGATAGGAAAAATACATGGAGGTTGAGTGTTATGCAATTGAGGTACAATAGAAGTATATTGAGTCATCAGCTTATGAAGCATCCAGTATTAAAAAAATTGATGAGTGTTAAGGCTTGTCCAATTAAACTTTCACCATACGATGGTATTAAACTATACTCTAACAATTCTGTCACTCAAGATTTTTGGAATATGATCCAACCCGCAAAGTACATTGATACAAACATTACAGGTACTTATTATAGATATCTTGTTGCTCATGATCTCTTCGTAGTGGAGTTTGGATCAAGATATTCAAACATTCCTGAAACAAAAATAACGATTAACCCACATACATCCTCACTCACACCGATTGAGCTTCTCGATCTTGTAGTTGTAATTCTTGGGGACTACAAAAATGTTGAGGTTGGCTCCTGGGATGAGCAGCTAGATATAATAGAGTACGATTCGCATGAGGTAGCAAAAAGGCTATGGTAGAAAAGTTAAGGTCTTTACCTATAAACCCCTATCAATCAACCCGTACGTATTACTATAACCAGAGAAGAAATCAGCAAATCAAAGTATATGACAAGGCATTAGAACAGGGTCTAATTGGGCAATTGACACGCATAGAAAAGAAACATAAGGTACGAGTAGGAAAAAGAAAAACTCTTGAGGATTTTTTACTGGATGAAAGGTTAGATGTTTTTAAAGGCTTAAGATTGATAGATGTTGATAAAATTGATGGACGATTAACTTTAAAGAAGTCGATTAATAATAGTAAGTCTCTTATGCATGCTTACAAGAGTCTTGACAACTCTGAAAGAAAGAAAATGAAGAGACATCAAGCTTTCAAAGTTCAGTGTATCGATATACATAGTCGTTTAAGTGCAAATATAGAGAAGTGGCTAGCTACTTCGAAGATGCTTAAGCTAAAAATTATTATTGATTCATTGGGAGATACATGGATAAATACAAGGAATAGTTGTAACGTTCAATTCTCTTCCAGTGCAGTAATTACAAGCTCACATTCAATAAAATTAATTGGGTGGTCTGTTAACAAGAGAGTGAAAATAGCACCCAACTTTAATCCGATACCTTTAGAGTTAAATTAGCATGAACAAACGAAAGGAGTGCACTTATGCAAATACAAATCGTAAGCGTAGGGAAGATCAAAGAAAAATACATCAAGCAAGGTATTGCTGAATTCGAGAAGCGGCTGCAGTCATACTGCAAATTGGTTATGGATGAAGTGAATGATGAACATGCTCCTGAACAAATGAGTGATAAGGAGATTGAACAAGTAAAGAACAAGGAGGGTGAGCGGATCCTAAACAAGATCAAACCCACTCAGTATGTCATCGCTCTAGATATACACGGTGAGCAATGGTCGTCAGAGAAGTTAGCGAAAAACATGGAGCAGCTAAGTATATATGGTAAGAGTCAGATCACTTTTGTTATTGGTGGTTCAAATGGACTGAGTGAAGATGTGTTAAAACGTGCTAATCAAAAACTCTCCTTTTCCAAGATGACATTCCCTCACCAGCTTATGAAGTTAATTCTGCTGGAACAGGTGTATCGGTCATTCAGGATCCAGAAAAATGAACCGTATCACCGTTAATGGTAAACCAAAATGCTGTTACAATCACACTTAATAAAGAGCAGATTGATCGAATTATAAACCAATAAATAGTAGCACCTACTTAATTAATTTTAGGTGCTACTATTTACTAGGGTAATTTAGTTAAGTGAAAGCTTATTCAATTTTATTTCAGTGTGAATTAAATAGAACTTTAACATATAGGTGGATAGGCCAAAATGTGATAAAATTGAACAAAATTATCTGATTTTTGTGAAAATAAGTGGACAGGAGTGAAAATCGTGGGAAAATTAGGGGGAGATGAGATAAATAGTGTCGTTTCCTATATAGGTGT
>NZ_AKIF01000214.1 GCF_000269905.1 Alkalibacillus haloalkaliphilus C5 | reverse complement strand
GGAGAATAAAAAGTGTAAATTAATTATAGTCATTTCACCTTTTTAATAGGAGGACACTCATGAAGTTAGTTGAATATTACATCAAACTATTTATTACCTTTGCAAAAATCAAGACAGATTACCAAACGAGTGTATCAAGACATGAAATTAGCATAGAATTGGAGTGCTCAGAACGAAATGTTATTCATGTACTAAATAAAATGGAGGAAAAACAGTGGATTAAGGCTGTTAGAGGAAAGGGAAGAGGAAATGCAACAAGTATTACTTTTTTAAAGACGCTTGAAGAAATGTTTGAGAGATTCGAAAAATATTCGCCAAAAACAGAAGATATCGAACGTCTAATTTTGATGTTTGAGGATTACCCTCAACTAAATGAAAGTCACCAACTAATTAATAAGTTTATTAATAAGCTTTTTGGTACTGAAGCTAGGTTTCCTCAGGGTGTTCAAGACGAATGCGAGCATTTAAAAATACCGTACTTTCGGTCTCTATACTCTTTAAACCCTTCGCAAGTCGAAAGGCAAACAGAAACACATATGGTAAAACAAATATTTAATACTTTAGTGAGGTATAACGAAGAACGAAAAGTAGTTGAACCTAGCCTCTCTCATTATTGGGAGATAGATCATGACGGAAAGACGTTCACCTTTTACCTTAGAAAAGGGGTATTATTTCATCATTCAAAACATCTAGTTGCCGAAGATGTTAAGTTCACTTTTGAGAGGTTAAAAGGAACATCTTCTAAATGGATCATTAAAGATTTAGATGCCATTAAATGTATCGGGAATTACATAGTGCAGTTTACCTTTAACAAACCTTCTTTTCAGTGGCTTTCTCTGGTCACTTCACCGAAATGCTCAATTGTACCTAATGATTATGCTCAGAAGTCAACAGAAGAGTTTTCCAAAACCCCCATTGGGACAGGGCCATACAAAATAAAAGAACATGAAACCGATTTTCTTTCGCTTACGGTTCATAACGATTATTTTCAGGAACGTGCTCATATTGATAACATCACTATTTTTGTACTACCATCAATAGAAAAATATCTTAATGTGAAAAATGGTGACGCCGATCCGGTTTTTTATATTCCCTTTACAATTTTGAAAGGTCATGATCATGATCACCAACTTCAATATATCGAGAGGGAAAGACTATCCGTTAAATACCTTATGTGGAATATGAGTAAAGAAAAAATACGGACGAATGAGGTGTTGAGAAAGAAGTTGTCAACCATATTAAACAAAGAAGAAATGGTGAGGGAATTGGGGTTTCCTAGAAGTGAACCTGCAAGTTCATTTATGAAACAGAGTTCATCTTATCAATCCGAAGAAATTTATCAGAATTTATCTGATGATACTTTTGAGGAACCTTTAACTTTAATAACGTATGATCTTCCGCCACATAGAGAAGATGTTAAATGGATACAGCATGAATGTAAGGAGCATGGTATAACAATTGACCCCAAATATATTCCATACTCGACCTTTATGGATCATTTAAAATATGCTGACTTAATTCTTTCAGAGTATGTAACACAAGAATCAGAAGAGGTTTCTCTCTTTAACTTGTTTGAATCTCAGACAGTAAAATCTCTTATTAATTTTGAAAATAAGGAAATTATTGAAGGAAGTCTAGATCAAGCTTCCCGACACGAAAAAATGGCAAATAGAATTGAAGAATTAAAAAGTGTCGATACGTTATTATGTAAAAGTTTTATTACAATTCCATTGTATTGGACATTTCAAAAAGCTTTATATGATAAGAACTTAATGGGTGTATCTCTAAGCACCATTGGATTAGTCCCTTTCAATGACTTGTTTTATAGAAAAAAGTTAAAGTGATTTAAAGGCGGTATTTAAATTAAAAATTCAACAAATATTCTTAATGTAACGATTTGCAAAAATTATTTATTTCAACAGATGGAGGTGTTAACTTAAAAGGGTTAACGCCTTTTTTGTCGAATATATTTAGTAATGATGCCGTTTTACATAATAGTGCAAAAGAAACGAGTGATTTGATGGGACGAATGAGTAAATTAAAACGCATGTCTAAGGTACTCTCAATGGCATTTGTTATCTTCATTCAAATTTATTGGTATAAATTTAGAAGAAAGTCTGATGCTGATTGGGAGAAATTGTGGGAAAAAATAGGCAAAAGGTTCCGAAAGACATTATTTGAGTTAGAAGGATTACTGATTAAAATGGGGCAGTTACTAAGTATTCGTGCAGATTTACTTCCTAATAGTTTTATTAAGCAAATTCAAGATCTTACAGATCAAGTTCCCCCTTCTGAATGGGAAGAAGTTAAGGGTATTCTTGAAACTGAATGGGAAGGCCCTTTGGAGCAATATTTACATACCATCGATCAAAAAGCAGTAGCCTCTGCCTCCATAGGAGAGGTCTATAAAGGTGTTTTAAAAGATGGTCAACCAGTTGCGATTAAAGTACAACGCTCAAATATTCAATCAATTATTCAAACTGATTTCCGTACTTTAAGTATTATTATTTGGTTTGCCCATTATTTTGCTCCTACGCCAAAAGGGTTTATTAATTTTAAGGTATTATATAAAGAGGTAAAGGAAGTTATTGAACGTGAACTTGATTTCTTAAAGGAAAAAGATAACCTACACAATTTCCAAGAACGATTTAAGGATGTTGAAGGTGTGAAAATCCCTGATGTGTATACGGAACTTAGTACATCCAAGATATTGGTCATGGAGTGGGTAGAAGGTATAAAACTGACAGATGAAGAGGGAATGAGTCAATTAGAAATTAATCAACGAAATTTAGCTGAAAATCTAATTGAAGTTTCCTTCCTCAGTGGCTTGAGCTGGAATGTTCCATGCTGATCCCCATTCAGGAACATACTTGTTTCAAAGGAAGGGCAAATCATATTACTAGATTTCGGAATGGTAGGGGAGCTTTCTAAGAAGGATGCTTCATATTTTCAAACATTAATAGAGGGAATTCTATCAAAGAATTACCCTAAAGCTGTAGAAGCCTTGACTCATTTAGGCTTTTTACTCCCAGAAGCAGACCAAAGAACAGTTGAAAAGCTGTTGGCTGAATTACTGTCGTATCAACCTGAACAATTGAAAGATATAGACTTGG
Source organism: Alkalibacillus haloalkaliphilus C5 (assembly GCF_000269905.1). GTDB lineage: Bacteria > Bacillota > Bacilli > Bacillales > Alkalibacillaceae > Alkalibacillus > Alkalibacillus haloalkaliphilus_A. Next base: position 218 of record NZ_AKIF01000214.1, on the reverse strand, counting down.
TTGCTTTAAAGTTAGAAATGAATGATATAATTCAAGCCCTCCCAATTCAAGTGCCGACGAGATTTGTCTTCTTAGGGCGATCATTCATTACAATGGAAGGAATACTCCGTAGCTTAGTGACAGATGATGAACTGATTAAGGTTTTAAAGCCAGTTTTTATGGATTGGTTAAGTAAACATGGCAATAGCAAATGGTCGTTTATTTGGTTTTGGTTGCAG
>NZ_AKIF01000213.1 GCF_000269905.1 Alkalibacillus haloalkaliphilus C5 | reverse complement strand
ATTCGACAGTAGAAGAATTTTTCTCAGCTTGGGAGACAGCTTCAAAGCAGAGCTTGTGAAATAGGGAGGGATAAGATTGAGTGTGTTGACAAGGGTCAAAGAGAGGTATAAACAAAGTAATAAGTTTTATTAGCCCTGAAAATTCTCTTTAGCGCTTTAACCATTTATTTAGCTATTCAGGTTATATTTATATCCACTTCAGGATTAGTAAGCTCTGATTCTTCAACTGATTTCCCGGGTTTATTACTTTTTGGTATGCTCTTTTTTTGGGGGTTATCTAATGCTGTTGAACTTGTTGAAATGTTAGTTACCAAGAAAAAAGAACACTTTACATTTTTGCTCATAGCTACAATATTCGGTTTTGGCGTATCAGTATATGTATTGTTGTTATCGTTATAAAAAGCATGGAAGGAAAACAATGTACATGATCACTATTAGACCTATAACGACAGAAGATTATGAATATGTTTTAAATTGGAGTAAGGATGAGAAGTTTTGTTTGGCAAATGCTGGGGGATCAACAGGGACGAGCAAGAATTATATCGATGGTGGGTTCATTGTGTTAATAATGATTCAAAAGACTTTCTCCGATTAGGGATTGAATTGGAACGAAGGTTAATTGGCTATGCGGACCTTGCTTGTATTGATGGTAATACTACTGAATTAGGCATAGCCATTGGTGATAGATCTTTATGGGGGAAAGGCAATGGATTTAATGCTTGTGTAAAAATGATAGATTATGCCTCAAGTTATTTAGGAATTACAACTTTTACTGCTGAAACAACTGATTCTAATATTCGTGCAAAGAAAATGCTCGCTAAACTAGGATTTAAAGAGGTCAGTAGAATTGGTAAGGAAGAATATTTAGGAACGGATAGCCAGCTAATACAATATAGATTATCAGTGAGTTAAGTTCCATGATTTTAATCTAAATTCTTCTATTTCAATGGAGCAAGATTTAGAGAAGCTTCTGAATAAATCCACTGTTTGATTACCGAATGATCAAAATGAGTTGTTAGGAGGAATTGCTTTGACAAAGGATAAAAAGTTAAAGGTTTGTGATCAAGAAAGTAAGCCCAATAGTGGCTGCTTTTCGAAACTTAGTTCACCTGCTAGAAATGCATTGCTCCATGAAGGAATTGACACTTTGCATAAACTATCGAAGTGTACTGAAAAAGATATATTAAAAATTCATGGTATTGGACCAGCTTCCTTACCTACTATGAGAGCTTGCTTAGAAGAGGAAGGGTTAACATTTAAGGAGTAAATTATCTATTAAAATAAACAGAGATTGGTGGAGTAATTGTAGGAAGCAAACTTTTTATTTCTAAACAATGAACTCATCATTTATATAGTTAAGTATTAAGGAGGAATTTAATGGATACAGTTAATTTATTATTTGTTTGGTATAAGTTAAGAGTTAATTAGATGTCCGAAATAGTTGGTTGTTTAATCATTTTGTTCTAATTTTTGGAATCTAATGTTTAAAGTTAATGTAGACTTGAATTTATTTATGTGAATTGTGAATTAAATGGGGGGATGCACATGTCGAATTTCTCAGTAGATATTATTCAAATTAGAGATACATCGTTTAATATCGGTTTGAAGCTCGGGGAGTACTTACAAAATAAACCGTTATTAAATGTATTGGATTCCATAACGAGACCAGAAATAGACTATATTAGTCTTAAATCTATTTTTTTAGATTTGGCGCCTCATCTAATTGAGGAATTAGAGGGTCTAGCTTGTGGATTGGACATTTCTACTGAAAAGTCAGCTTCTATGTTTAGTGGTTATGATGTACCAAAAACAGAAGCTTTGGGTTGTTCTGCATTAATCACACAAAATTATTATGTAAGAAATTATGATTTTTCTCCTGAACTTTATGATGGGATTTTTTGTTTAGTTCAACCTGAGTCAAGCCTTGCAACAGCGGGGTATAATTTGCAAATACTTGGAAGGCATGACGGGATCAATCAAAAGGGATTAGTTATGGGTCTACATTTTGTCAGTAATAATGAATACTCAAAAGGGGTTTCACCTTGGACCGCTATTAGAATGGTCTTAGATATGTGTTCCTCAGTCGATGAAGCCATTCAAATGTTAAAAGCGATCCCACATTCAGCTTGTTACAACTTCTCACTAGGTGATCAGAGTGGCAACATAGCAGTAGTAGAGGCTACTCCTTCTAAAATAGTAATAAGACTTGGTGAATCGTCGTTATCTTGTGTAAATCATTTTCAGGATGATGATCTAGAAGATAAAAATAGGCTTGCTGTTGAAGGTTCGGTTAAACGTAATGATTATATTCAAGGTATTTCTAATAAACAGCTTTCACACCAAGAGATGTTCAACATTTTCAAAGATAAGAATTCACCATTATTTTTCACTGACTATGATGATTTATTTGGAACATTACATACAATATCTTACTCTTTTGGGGATAATAGAGTTTTAACTACGATTGCTCAAAGTAACCAAGTATTAGATTTTAACTTTAGTGATTGGGTTAACGGTATAGATTTAAAAGAACACGTATTGAAAGGGGAGGTGTAATAAATGGACATTTCTATTACAAAAGCAGAACCAGAACATACAGAAGAAATTAGTAGAATTTGTTCAATTGGATGGCGACAAACGGTTCAAGGTATTTATAGTGAGGAATATCAAATTAAAAATGTAGAATATTGGTATAATCTTAAAAAGGTGAAAGAGGACATTGTAAAAGGTGTCTATACGCACGTAGCTATGGTAGATCAGAAAATTGTAGGGACGATTGGAGGAGTTATGACTGAGCCAAGTACTAGTGAAATTTATGTATTTTATATAGACGAAAAATATAGATTTAAAGGAATTGGAAAAAAACTTTTAGATGCTTTTACAAAGGATCATATAAGAAAAGGTGCAACAGACCAGTATGTTTCTGTACAAGAAGGAAATAGTCTGGGGATTCCTTTTTATAAATCACGAGGTTTTCAACAAAAAGCTGAAAGTGAACGTTATTGGCGAAAGCTTGATCGGGAGGGATAAACTTGAGCGTGTTAACAAACGTCAAAGAAAGATATAAAGAAAGTAATAAATTCTTATTAGCGTTGCAATTGTTCTTTAGTGCGCTAACCTTATATTTTGCCGTTCGAGTTATATTTATATCTACTTCAGGGTTAGTAAGCTCTGATCCTTCAACTGAATTTCCTGGTTTACTTCTTTTTGGCATGCTGCTTTCTCTAGGATTAGCTAATGTTGTTGAACTAGTTGAAATGTTAGTTGCAAAGAAGAAGGAACATTTTACAATTTTACTCATGGCTACAATATTCGTTCTGGGCGTATCATTTTATATCTTGTCGTTA
>NZ_AKIF01000212.1 GCF_000269905.1 Alkalibacillus haloalkaliphilus C5 | reverse complement strand
GTGCCACAACAAAACATCACCCTAACAGGAAATCCCCGATTTGATTTGTTAAAAGAAAAATATCGACCACTTTACAAATCTAGAGTGAAAAGCATTCAAACAAGCTACGGCCCTTTTATTTTAATTAACACCCGCTTTGCGATTTATATTCCGAAAAAACCAAGCAATCACAAAAGCCACGAGCAATACAACTATATGAAAACATTGTTTCAACAGTTCGTTAAGTTAATCGAAACGATCGCCAGGCAAGAGCCCCATCAAACAATTGTCATCCGCCCGCACCCTGCTGAAAACCACCGCACGTATCAAAAACGTTTTCAATCATACGACAATGTCATCATTGCCCCGTTCGGAAATGTTATTGACTGGATTTTAGCATCAGAAGTTGTCATTCATAACGGCTGTACGACCGGGCTTGAAGCCTTTTTGTTAAAAAAACAATCCATCACATACATGCCAGTTGAAGACAATCGTTACGACGTCTTTTTACCGAATCAGTTTAGCGACAAAGTCACAACAATTGATGAAGTGTTACAAGCCGTTGACAACCCTACAACACCCCAGCCAACGAGAAAACAACAAAACATTTTGGACCACTATGTCTCCAGTTGGTCAACAGGTCATGCGTATGAAAAAATAATAAACACATTGAAACAACTTAACCCCAAATCAAAACAACCGCCACAATCTATCTCACCGATCAAAAAAAATAAAAAAGCGAGATACCGTTTCTCCCGCTTAACCGAAAAGGACTTAGAACAGTTTTTTAATAAACTCGATCAAATCGAAGAAACGCGTACATCATTTCAAGTCGTGCCGCTCGGGCAAGATGTATACGAGATTACACTCAACTAATGACGCACAGGCTACACTCCTGTGCGTTTTGTTGATTTCTACATATTAACTGCTCATGTCCATACCAAATCTACTAATTAAGAATAAGAATGTGATATATAGAGCCTTTTTGTTAGGGAAGACCAAGTGTTCAATGATTGTTAGTAGAAAAGAGGGAGCGATGTGACTTATAAAGGAAAAAAAATATTAATTACAGGTGGAACAGGTGCGATTGGGCAGCATCTAGTTCAAAATCTATTAAATGAAAAACCAGCGTTAATTCGAATTTACAGCCGTGATGAGTATAAGCAGTTTATCCAACAAGATCGTCTAAAAAATTACGACAACATTCAATTTGTCATTGGAGATGTAAGAGATTATACGAGTTTACAAAGTGCGATGGAAGGAATCGATTATGTTTTTCATTTAGCAGCGATGAAACACGTTCCAGCTTGCGAGAGTTACCCTTATGAAGCGGTACAGACGAATGTGAAAGGAACATATCACGTCATTCAAGCAGCTAAAGCCCAGCAAGTAAAAAAAGTGTTGCTTTCGAGTTCTGATAAAGCCGTTTCACCGACAAATACGTACGGAGCAACGAAATTAATGGCGGAGCGAATTATTCAAGCTACTGAAAAAGACTTAACAGGACCAATCGTTTCAGCTGTCCGATTCGGCAATGTCATCGGTTCTCGAGGTTCTGTCATTCCGTTGTTTCAAAGACAAATATTAATGCGCCAAGCAATTACGGCCACAGACCTTGCTATGACACGGTTTATGATGACACCGAACCAAGCAGTTTCCCTCATGATGAAGGCGATGGAAAGATCGATCGGTGGCGAAATCTTCGTTTTAAAAATGCCAGTTATTCAATTAAATGATTTAGCCGAAGTTGTCATTGAGGTGACATGTAAGCAAAATAAACTCAATCCAGAGAAGATTACAATCGAAGAGATCGGCTTGCGTCCTGGTGAAAAAAGGTATGAAGAACTGATGACTTTTGATGAGTCGGTTAAAGCCTACGATTTAGATGATATGTATATGATTAGTCATCGCAAGCAAGATTGGCCTGTTGCTGAAGTTGGCACGTACCGTTCAAATATACCAATTCCGATTACAAAAGAAGAAATTCTTAGTTTATGTCAAGCAGCTCAAGTGTTAAAGGGGTGAGGAGAAGGTGGACAAACAACTTTATGAACAACATTATTGGAGCCTTTATGCCGATTTTTTAGATATGTTTCAAACTGTGAAATATAAAGGCTATAACCTTGCTTTTTTTTGTCATTTTAGAAGTTTGATTTCAAAAAATGACTCTCTGTTCAATCGCCTAGGCAATCCTAGTTTAACGAGCAATCTTAATCACACACGACAAAGTGGAGTGGAAATTCAAGAGAAATTCAATGAATTTTTAACAAATTATCCTATAAAAGAACGGAAGTCTAAGCCAGGGCCAGTTGCTTACCATGATGTCTATCACTTGCTTAGATTACCTCAAGAACAGTTTCATAGAATGAAATCAATTCTTTTACTAGAAAAATCAAATCGTAAGCGAACTAGTAATGACCGAACAATACCAATACATTATTTACAAGATTATATGAATGAACCGAACTTAGAAAATAACATTCAACAAGTAAATAAAACGACAAACAAAATTATGAAGAGTAATCGACACCATCCACTAATCCATCCTGCATTTAAACAGAGACTACTTGAACAATTCGAAATCATTATTAAACGGATCAACGAATCTGAAGATTTCTTTCAAAAGGTAAAACCATCTTGCTTAGTCGTGGCATCAACCCATTATCCACAATCCAGAACGTTAGTCGTCGTAGCAAGAAAGTATGGAATTCCGACAATTTGCATGCAGCATGGTATTATTTCTAGCGAGTTTGGCTATTTACCAAAGGTCGCCCAAGTTGACGCTGTTTACGGTGAGTTTGAAAAACAATGGTTTCAATCGAAGTCAGTAAAACCAAATGGTTTAGAAATTGTTGGGCATCCGCGGTTTGATCTACTAGAGAAAGGTGCAGGGATGTCAAAACAGAACTTTAATAAAAAGTTAAAACTTAGTCCAAAGAAGAAAACGATACTCATTGTTGTACGAGGGAAAAACCAACTCAATGATTGGCGACAGTTTATTACAAGGTTAAATCGTTTAGGAAATTACAACTTAGTGTTACGAGATTATCCAAATAACGCCAAGCATCCTTTAATAAACGAGTTTCCTAATTTGAAGTCGACTAAAGGCATTCCACTCTATGATGTAATCCATCATGTCGATACTGTCGTCGTCTATTCATCAACTGTTGCATTAGAGTCTATGTTAGCCCAAAAACAAGTATTTATCTTAAATAGACCATTTCCAGGATATTCAGGTTATTTTGACAAACTCGGTGAATTAGTTCATCAAAACCCTAAACCGTTAGCAAGGACAGTCCACCAATACTTTATGAAAGATAAAAAAACTAAGAAAATCAGTCGAAAACAAGTTGAGTTTTTAAATGAAGCATATCCAAACCAAGGTAATTCATCAGGTGTTCGATTAAATAAATTAATCGAACGACTAACAGATGGAAAAGGGAGGTAAAGTTATGAATATACTAGTAACAGGCGGGGCTGGATTTATCGGCAGGTGGGTTGTGAAACAGTTACTTGATGAAGG
>NZ_AKIF01000211.1 GCF_000269905.1 Alkalibacillus haloalkaliphilus C5 | reverse complement strand
TTTAGGTGATCATGTTACAACTGAATCAGGTACTGGTTGTGTACACACAGCCCCTGGCCACGGAGAAGATGACTTTTGGATCGGTAAACAATATGACTTAGATGTGCTATGCCCAGTTGATGAGAAAGGTGTGTTCACTAGTGAAGCACCAGGCTTTGAAGGTGAATTTTATGATAAAGCTAACAAAGCGATTACCGAGAAGTTAGAAGAATCTGGTGCATTATTAAAACTAGAATTCATGACACACTCATATCCACATGATTGGCGTACGAAAAAGCCGACTATTTTCCGTGCGACTTCACAATGGTTTGCATCAGTTAGTGATTTCCGCGATGACTTGTTACAGGCAATTAAAGATGTTGATTGGCACCCAGACTGGGGTGAGACAAGAATGCACAACATGGTTAAGGACCGTGAAGATTGGTGTATTTCTCGTCAACGTGTATGGGGTGTACCAATTCCTGTATTCTACGCTGAAAATGGTGAAGAGATTATTACAGATGAAACAATTGAACACGTTTCGAACTTGTTCCGTGAGCATGGTTCAAATATTTGGTTTGAAAAAGAAGCTAATGAATTATTGCCAGAAGGATTTACTCATTCAGGTAGTCCAAATGGTCAATTTACGAAAGAAACGGACATTATGGATGTTTGGTTCGACTCTGGTTCTACTCACCAAGCGGTTTTAGAAGAGCGCGAAGACTTAGCACGTCCGGCTGATTTATACTTAGAAGGTTCAGACCAATATCGTGGTTGGTTTAACTCTTCTTTAACGACTTCTGTTGCTGTTACAGGTAAAGCACCATATAAAGGTATTTTAAGTCACGGCTTTACTCTAGATGGAGATGGTCGTAAGATGAGTAAGTCATTAGGGAATGTAATGGTACCTTCAAAAGTAATGAAACAGTTAGGTGCAGATATTTTACGCTTATGGGTAGCAAGCACTGATTACGGTGCTGACGTTCGTGTATCAAATGAAATTTTAAAACAAGTTTCTGAAGTTTACCGTAAAATTAGAAATACGATGCGTTTCTTATTAGGTAATTTACACGATTTCGAACCTAGCACACATAAGCTAGCGGAGAGTGATTTAGAAGAAGTTGATCGTTATATGTTAATCCGTTTGCAAGAAACAGTTGCAAAAGTTCGTAAAGCATATGATAACTATGAATTCTCAACAATTTATCATACGATTAATAACTTCTGTACGGTGGATTTAAGTGCTTTCTACTTAGATTTCGCTAAAGATGTATTATACATTGAAGAACCTGATAGTAAGCGCCGTCGTAGTATCCAAACGGTTTATCATGAAATCGTAGTTAGCTTAACACAATTATTATCTCCAATTTTATCTCACACGTCAGATGAAATTTGGAATTATATCCCTGGTGTAGAAGCTGAAAGTGTTCAGTTAACGGATCTACCTGAGGTAGAACAGTTGAAGGTGAAGAAGAAACAAAGGCTAAATGGCAACAGTTAATGGCTATTCGTGAGGACGTTTTAAAAGCTTTAGAGGAAGCACGTATTGACAAAGTGATCGGTAAATCACTAGAGGCTAAAGTGACGATTGTACCGAAAGATGAGTCAACGTTAGATTTACTTGAGTCAGTAGAAAACCTTCACCAATATTTAATCGTTTCAGAAGCTGAATTAACGAATGATCATGAGACAGCAAAAGTCTTTGAAAATGTATCTGTCGCTGTTGAAAAGCACACTGGCGAAAAGTGTCAACGTTGTTGGGTAGCTTCACATTCAGTAGGTGCTGACAATTCACATCCAGACTTATGTGAACGTTGTGCAAACATCGTTGTACAACTATAGAAGGCATACAACTTTTCACAGAAGTTGGGACAGTACTATTGTTAATACAAAACCCGAACGAAATCATATTTTGACTTCGTTCGGGTTTATCTTTTACCACCGCTCCATCAAAATGCTCCGCTTTTACCCACTTGTGCCCTGTGGGTAAAAGCGTCCACCGAGAGCGGATCACCTGATACCAACGGTTCAAGTAAAAGACACTCAACTCTTTTAAGTGAAAAAATGTACAGTTAACCCAACAAATTTAGGAACAATCCATGGTAAAAATTAAGCGACTTCACTTAATAGGGACCCTAACATTTGAGTTAGAGCCTGATTTAAAGTACATATTTTAAATCGTCTTTATTTTCTTTTTATGGTAAAATGCAATAGGAACGTTAAAGAGATGGAGGTAGCCCATTGAATTATTATATTATCGCTCTATTAATTGTAGCTTTAGATCAAATTACAAAATGGATGATCATCAAAGCGATGAACGTGCATGAATCGATCGAAGTGATTTCAGGATTCTTTTACATAACATCACACCGTAATAGCGGAGCAGCTTGGGGAATGTTACAAGGACAAATGTGGTTATTTTATATGGTGACAGTATTCGTTATTGGTGTCATTGTTTATTACATGAGACAATATCGAAATGGTTATAAACTACTAAACACAGGCTTCGCACTCATATTAGGCGGTGCAATTGGAAACTTTATAGATCGAGTTGTAATGAAAGAAGTAGTTGATTTTCTAGACTTCACAATATTTAACTATAATTTCCCGATTTTTAACGTTGCAGACGTAGCGTTAACAATTGGTGTATCGATTATTATTATTTTAATATTGTTTGATGAATGGAATAACAAAAGGATGAGAAGCGATGACAAATAGACAACAAGTGACAATTGATGAAACATATCAGAATAAACGTATTGACCAAGTACTATCTCAACTGAACGATGAAGCATCACGTAGCCAAGTTCAAACTTGGATCCAAAATGGATATGTAACAGTCAATGATCAGCACGTTAAAAATAATTATAAATGTCAACTAGGTGATGAATTAACGTGGGAAATCCCTCAACCAAAAGAGATGACGATTGAGCCTGAGAACATTCCTTTAGATATACGATATGAAGATGAGCATATTTTAGTTGTCAATAAAGAAAAAGGTATGGTTGTACACCCTGGCCATGGCCATGAAAGTGGGACACTCGTCCACGCTTTATTACATCATTGTGATGATCTATCTGGTATTAATGGTGTTTACCGACCAGGTATTGTTCACCGAATAGATAAAGATACGAGTGGTTTATTAGTTGTCGCTAAACATGACCAAGCTCACGAAAAGTTATCAGAGCAGCTACAAAATAAAGAAATTAAAAGGCAGTACGAAGCATTAGTTCATGGCGTTATTTCACATGAATTAGGCACAATTGATGCACCAATTGGTCGTGATCAAAATGACCGTCAAAAAATGGCAATCGTCGATGAAGGTAAACATGCGGTTACGCATTTTTCAGTTGTCGATAAATACGAAAGCTTCACTCGTGTTGTATGCGAACTAGAAACAGGTAGAACGCATCAAATTCGTGTTCATTTTAAATACATCGATCACCCGTTAGTAGGTGATCCGAAATATGGTCAAAGAAAAACATTGGATGTTCAAGGTCAGGCTTTACATGCTAAAAAATTAGAATTTACACATCCAATTACAGGTGAAACAGTAACTGT
>NZ_AKIF01000210.1 GCF_000269905.1 Alkalibacillus haloalkaliphilus C5 | reverse complement strand
AATTGATAAGATTATTTCAAGCACATCTTGGGAGAAAACAATACTATTACGGAAAATTAAAAAGGGTATAAGGAGTTAGATAGTCTCTCTATACCTATATGAAAAAGGGTGTTTAGCATGGCTGAATTTAGGGATAACTGGTTATCAACATTAAAGGGACCAATTCCTCAGAAAGCTTTAGGTAATAAGATGAGTATGTACGCAATAGCATTAGAAGGGTGGAGAAGAGGTTTAATTTTAAAGTTTAGACACACCTTCAATGAGAAGGAGGGCAGAGTTAAGGTTGTGTATTCATTAAGTTATAAAGGTAAAAAACACAACTTTGCTGTTTCAAGAGGAGATTTGGTTTCAAAGGAAGCAATAAATATTTGTATTGATAAAGACAAGACTAAATCTTATTTGCTGAAGGAAAATGTACCTGCACCCTATGGTAAGGGGTTTACTGCTGATACAAAAGATGAGGCTATTATTAATTATGCTGAGTCAATTGGATATCCTTTGGTAATTAAACCAATTGATGGTCTTAGTGGTAGAGGGGTTATGGTGAACTTAAAGAACAAAGGTGAACTAGAAAAGGCGCTTAAACATGTAAGGTATCAACTAAATTATAAAGAGGTAGTTGTCGAGAAATTTGTTACAGGTGAAGATTCTAGAGTATATGTTATAGGAGATAAGGTTGTAGGTGCTGTGACAAGAATCGCTGCAAATGTTATCGGAAATGGTAAAGATACTATACAAGAACTTATTGACAAGAAAAATATTGAGAGAAATAATAACCCTAACCATTATAAACGACCAATTAAAATTGATAATAAAGTAAAGGAGTATTTAGGAACTTATGACTTAGATTTAGATAGTATACCTAAAGATGGTGAAAGAGTTTATTTAAAAAAGACTAGTAATGTATCAGATGGTGGAGAGCCTATAGATATTACTGATATCCTAACAGATGAGATGAAAGAAGTTGCAGTAAATGCAATGAAAGCAATTCCTGGCTTAGTTCATTGTGCAGTTGATATGCTAGTGGATAATGAAAAAAATACTGCTTCTGTAATAGAGATTAACTCAAAGCCGCAGATAGGAGCGCATTTATTTCCTGTTGAAGGTAAGGCAAGAAATATTCCGAAGGAAATCATAGATTATTATTTTCCAGAAACAAAGGATTTAAAAACCAATACATCATATTTCTTTGATTTTGACGCTTACTTAGATCCACTCTTAACAGGGGCTGCTAAGGAAGTCACTGTTAAAAAGGTTCCTGAAAAACAAACAGTTACTAAAAAGTTTGAAGTTAATGGACCTGCTCGCGGATCGGGTTATTTAACCTTTATTAAAAAGAGTGCTTTACGAAATAGATTAAACGGGTATGTTAAACGTGTAGGAAAAAGTAAAGTATCAATAGTTGTTGCGGGAAAAAGAAAGAATATCGAGACTTTTGCGGAATTTATCAAAGATAACAAACCTCCTAAGGCTGAAATAAAAGAATTGAAAGAGAAAAGCTGGAATGAACCAGTTAAATTAGGCTTTGAGGTTGCTCAAAGTAAGAAAAAGGTTTCTGCTCGTAAACTACGGAGTCAAATTGCAGAGATGAACGAGACACTTGAGGATTATAAATATGAACTCATGGAAATTAAAGAAGAGAATAAAAAATTAAAGCATAAGAATGGAGAACTAGAGAGTAGCAAGTCCTTTAGGTATACAGCTCCATTCAGAAAGGTTTCTTCAAAAATCATGAAAAACAGAACAGAGGATTAATCCTTTGTTCTGTTTTCTTTTTTGGAGATAATTGAAATTGATTTGATATATGCTTGCTCATTAACATCTTTAGCTTGTTCAATAAATCGATATAAGTCCTCTTCATCACAGTATATATCTGCACGAACAATCCTTTTATGCTTAAGGTTTAAAGCTTTAGTTTCTATACCTAACTCATTCCCTAGAGTCTTTAGTGCTTTTCTCATACCAACTTTTTGAACTTCTCCATAGAAATAAACTTTAAACGAGTTTTTCTGACTGGATAATTTATTATTGTGATTTATTATAGTAGGCATTGTTTTAACATTGCTTCCGAACCCAGATAAGTATTTACAATATAATAAATTAGTTGATTTGATTTTCTTATATGTCTTGTGTGACTCATCTAAGTTATTTTCCAATGTATCGTCTGGGAACCTTAAGTTCACTTCTATGAGCCAAATTTTGAAATCCTTGTCTATTGCAAGATCCAATGCCACTTTTCCAAAATGTTTACTAGTTAGCTCTAACGCCTCAATAATTTTGTTACCAGCTATTAGAAGTTCTTCTTTTAAGTTTTTGATTTGTTGAGAGTCAGCATTATAATAGTTTTTAAGAGCATCAGAGGGGAAGACCACTTTACCGCCAGCTTTATAGTTACTAACTATGCTATTATCACCACTAACCCTTGTTACAAACATAATATTATTCCAGTTACCATCGATTCCTTTGTCATACCCAAGTCGAAAATCCATAACTCTATTTTTGAATTTTAAATCAATTGTTTCTTGAATAATAAATTTTTTAGGTTCTAGGTTACTATTAAAGAAGCTAATGATTTCATCATTAGTATTGTATTTATTTACGGTTGTTTGTTTATTGGCCGTTGTTTTTACTACAAAATTGTTTTGCTTATCAATATAAACATTAAATATACCGGCACCTTGTTTTCCAGCAATAGGTTTTATATATATATCATTGTATCTATATAGTAAATCTAGAGCATCTTGACTGTTATTATATATTTTAGTTAAAGGCAAGTATGAATTCACACTCTTATTGTTTTTTAAACGCTCATACATATCCCATTTTTCAAAGTACTTATAGTTAAACATCTTGTTTTTATATATTGAACTTAGGTATTCTCGCTGTGTTTTGTTCATCACTCCACGTTTAAAGACCATAGAAGGATAAGGGAGTGTTGTATATACCCAAATCTTTCTTTGAGGTTCATAATAAAATCCTTCAACTGTTAAGTTATCCTTATTTAAAGAATCGTAACAAAATACAAATATAACACCGTTAACCTGATTATACTCATCAGCGAAGCCTTGCATCAAACGTACTCTTCGTTTAAGAGATAACATCCTTTGACCTGCATAAATTCCAATTATTGGTCCAAGGACAATTTCGTTGTCTTCAACTTTTACATCATAATTACATGTCGTCGGGATGTTAAGAGAACTAACGATATTAGAGGAGAGTAATATTTGATTATCTTCAAGTTTATTATCAAGCTTTATATCTAAATCCTTAATTTTATATCCAAAACGAAGAGAAGTATCTTTTAGGAAAGGAATGTCTAACTTTTGTGCTAACTGATCATTAAGATATATAGTGTTCTTGTCTGAAACGGTATTAATAACAATTTTTTCCATTATTAGTCCCCTTTTATACTAAGTATTATTCATTTAATATTATACACTTTAAAATATGAATTAAAAGTACCTTGAAAATATTGTCGTTTTATTTGATAATTGTCATACAAAGGAGGTGACTGCGTGAGTCTTAAATTAAATAGTAAATTTCTTTTAATAACTTTATTCGTACTAGTTATTTCAAATATTTTAGTAGACGAATATCCAAGTTTATATGCATCAGAAGAAGATGAAAACGGTGAGGATTTAATCAGTATTAAAGAAGATTTAGTGACTTTGGGGTTTGCAGATTGGGAAAACCCTAATGGTGATCTAGATGATGAAACAGTTAAGATAATAGAG
>NZ_AKIF01000209.1 GCF_000269905.1 Alkalibacillus haloalkaliphilus C5 | reverse complement strand
CTTGGCAGTCTCAGTCGATGCAAGAGATGGTTATGTAGCTACTGACGGTTGGATTGAAACATCGAATGTAGAAGCGAGTCAATTTGCTAAACAGTTAGAAGCTGCTAGTGTTAAGACGGTTGTTTATACTGATATTTCTAAAGACGGCATGCTTGAAGGGCCAAACTTTGAAGCTTTATCAGACTTAAACGAGCAAACTGAATTACAGGTTATAGCATCTGGAGGGGTCTCATCACTTTCAGATATTCAAAGGTTAAGTGAATTGAAGCTTTACGGTGTGATCATTGGCAAAGCCCTCTATGAAGATCGAGTTAACCTATCAGATATTATGAAGGAGCCTAAGACATGTTAGCGAAAAGAATTATTCCTTGTTTAGACGTTCAAGATGGAAGAGTTGTTAAAGGGAAAAAGTTTACTGACATACAAGATGTCGCTGACCCAGTCGAACTCGGAAAAAAGTATAGCGAACTAGGCGCTGATGAACTCGTTTTTTACGATATAACGGCTTCACATGAAAAGCGAGGCATTTTTTTAGACGTCGTTGAACGCGTTGCTGAGGAAGTTCATATTCCGTTTACTGTCGGTGGAGGCATTCAATCAGTTGAAGATTTTAGAGCTGTGTTAAAAGCAGGAGCAGATAAAGTATCCGTTAATAGTGCAGCTGTTTCTAGGCCTTCATTAATTGATGAAGCGGCTGTTCGTTTCGGTAACCAATGTGTCGTTTTATCCATTGATGCGAAAGAAGTTGATGGTGAGTGGTTTGTTTTCGTTAAAGGTGGTCGTGAAAATACAGGGAAAAGGTTGTTTGAATGGGCAAAAGAAGGCGAACGTCGTGGCGCAGGCGAAATTGTGTTGAATGTTATGGATACAGACGGTGTGAAACAAGGGTATCTCAATGAGGTTATGGCTCAGTTAAGTGAACAAGTAAACATACCAATTGTAGCTTCAGGAGGTGCTGGTCAAGTAGAGCATTTTCGTGATGTCTTAAAACAAGGTCAAGCTGATGCTGCATTGGCCGCATCTGTCTTTCACTTTGGTGAGATCGACTTACAATCATTAAAGCAATATTTATATGAACAGCAACTTCCAATTAGGTTAGGGTGAACAGTTATGAAGCAGTTAGAAGTCCAATTTGATGAAAAAGGTTTAGTGCCAGCAATTATTCAAGATTATAAAACAGGGGAAGTGCTCATGTTAGCTTACATGAATGAAGAGTCGCTTAATAAGACGATTGAGACGAAGCGAACGTGGTTTTACAGCCGTAGTCGACAAGAACTTTGGCAAAAAGGGGCTACGTCAGGAAACAATCAAAACGTTAAACAATTAAGCTATGATTGTGATGAAGATGCGTTACTTATTCAAGTCGAGCAAGTGGGCGTTGCATGCCATACAGGGGAAAAAAGTTGTTTTTACCGCGAAGTAGATTTAGAGGAATCAACACCGTTTAACCGTTCAGTTATTAATGAGTTGTATAGTACGATTGAAGAACGAAAAGTGAATCGTAAAGAAGGGTCCTATACGAATTACTTATTTGATGAGGGTATTGATAAAATTTTAAAGAAAATAAGTGAAGAATCCGGCGAAGTATTAATAGGTGCTAAAAATGATGACGATGAAAATTTAGTGATGGAAATTGCAGATCTAACGTATCATTTGATCGTATTAATGGTTGAAAAAGGGTTGTCTGTTGAGCAAGTAAAAGAAGTGTTAACGAAGAGAATGAAGGGTGAGTAGTTTGAGTAAGTTTTGGAGCCGAACAGCACGTGAAGCAAAACCTTATATTCCTGGAGAACAACCGAATGAATCACAAGTTATTAAGTTAAATACGAATGAAAACCCATATCCACCTTCGCCGAAAACATTAGAAGCGATGAAAGAGGTTGTGAATGAAGGTTTGCGAAAGTATCCAACGCCAACAGTCGACTCGTTAAAGCGTGTCATCGCAAACCGTGAAGGGGTCAATAGTAAACAAGTGTTTGTTGGAAATGGGTCTGATGAAGTGTTAGCTTTTGCCTTTCAAGCGTTCTTTGAACCTAACGAGGCGATAAAGTTTCCGAGTGTGACGTATAGTTTCTACCCTGTTTATGCGAATTTGTATGGCATTCCATATCAAGCAGTGACGCTAAATGATGATTTTACAATTGACGTTGAAGGAATGAAACAGTCGATTGGAGGCGTCATTTTTCCAAATCCGAATGCACCAACAGGTTTAGCTTTACGTTTGGAGCAAATAGAAGAGATTTTACAAGGTAATCCTAATAATGTCGTGATTGTAGATGAAGCTTATGTTGAGTTTGGAGGAGAGTCAGCTGTAGACCTAGTCGAGAAGTACCCTAATTTACTTGTAACGAAGACATTATCAAAATCACATGCTCTTGCAGGCATTAGAGTCGGTTATGCAGTAGGGCAAGAAGACTTAATTGAAGGACTCCAGCGGATTAAAAACTCCTTTAATTCGTACACGATTAACAGTGTGTCATTAGCAGGTGCTGAAGCGGCGTTAAGTGATGACGTCTATTATCGAGAAACGTTGGAACGTGTGATCAACACTCGAGTTTGGTTTAAACAATCACTTGAAGAATTAGGTTTAGAAGTTTTAGATTCTAAAGCTAATTTCTTATTTGTAAAACCGATCGGCGTTGAAGCAGAATGGTTGTACTTAACGTTAAAAGAACGAGGCTTTTACATTCGTTACTTCGACAAACCTGAAGTAAGAGGGTTTGTCCGAATATCAGTTGGGACGGATGAAGAGATGAAGCGCTTATTGAATGAGATTTCGAATTTATTAAACGGTGATTGCTAGATGCTCAAAAACTTAGTCCAGGTGCTCAAAAAATCAGTCTAGATGCTCAAACCCTTGATCTAGAAGCTCATAGAAAAACCCGAGAGACGCATAGAATCTTTCTAGAAGCTCATAGAAAAGCCCAAGAGGCGCATAGAATCGAGCAAGAGGTTCATAGAACAGCTCAAGGAGCTCATAGCATTAAAAAAGCTGGCACCCGGGCCAGCTTTAAATATGACTAATCCTTTAACTTGAGTAATCGTAGTGCGTTAAGTGTTACAAGTAATGTTGCACCCATGTCGGCTAGTATTGCAATCCATAACGTTAACCAACCAGGAATGACTAACAATAACGTAAGTGCTTTCGTCGTCAGTGCAAAGACAATGTTTTGTTTAATAATGTTTAATGCTTTTCGACTTAACTTCATAGTATAAGGAAGTTTTGATAAGTCATCGCCCATAAGTGCAATATCAGCCGTTTCTAAGGCAGTATCTGTTCCAGCGCTACCCATTGCAATGCCAACGTTTGCAGTAGCTAGTGCAGGTGCATCATTAACACCGTCACCGACCATCGCAATTTGTCCGTGTTGTTCTTGTAGTTCTTTAACTTTCATTTGCTTATCTTTCGGTAGTAATTGAGACAAGTACTGTTTAATACCAACTTGATGACTGATTGATTTAGCTGTTACTTCATGGTCACCAGTAAGTAATACAGTACGGTTGATGTTCAGTTTATTTAATTTTGCAATCATGCTTTGTGCCATTGGTCGAATGGCATCAGCTATACTAACTAAGCCAAGGACACGATCATTTTCACTCATCAAAATAACCGTATGGCCAGATTGTCTAGCTTCATTGACAGCTGTTTGTTGCTCACTATTTAAATCGAACATTGAGGACTTCCGATTTTAAACTGTGAACTTTCGATTTCACCAGTTACACCTCTTCC
>NZ_AKIF01000208.1 GCF_000269905.1 Alkalibacillus haloalkaliphilus C5 | reverse complement strand
CAAGGTTACTATAATGGTGGTCGTGTATTAGGTTATGACAGTGTCGATAAGCACCTTATAGTCAACGAAGAAGAAGCGCACATTGTTCGGTTAATATTCGAATATGCTGAACAGAATCTAGGTTATAGAGCAATTGTAAGTCGAATCAATGATATGGGGTATAAAACAAAACGTGGATGCAATTTCTCAATTAACACAGTAAAGACGATCTTAGATAATCCTGTGTATATAGGAAAGATTCGTTTTAACGTTTACGAAAATTGGTCTGAGAAACATCGTAAGGGTAAGAACGACGATTATATTCTCGTTGATGGTAAACATGATGCCATTATTGATCAGGAACAGTGGGAGCAAGTGCAAAAACGTCGCAAGAAACGTTCGATCAGACCTGCCCAATCTTACAAACCATATATTTTGAACGGATTATTGAAATGTCCTAAATGTGGTTATGGCATGGTCTCTGGTGCATCAAAAGGTGCAAAAGGTAAGAAATATCGCTACTATAATTGCGGCCTCTTCCACAACAAAGGAAGCAAGGCATGTAGCGCTCATTCTATTCGTTCTGATCGAGCAGAGGAGCAAGTATTTGAAGAATTAAAACGAATTGTATCTGAACCGTATGTACTTAAAAAGATCATAGGTGAAGTGAATGAAACACGTAGCCAAGCAACCAGTCCAATAAATGACGAAATCAAAATGGCACATTCTAAATTGAAGAAAGTTGATACGCGCATTAACAACATAACTGACCAATTAATGGATGATCCCTCTTTAGCTGCTATCTTTAAACCAAAGCTGAATGATTTGATGACAGAAAAAAATGATATTCAAAATAGACTTGAATCTCTTAATACGGAGTTAGAGGAATGTGATACTACACCTATAGATGCTGATGCACTATATCACCTATTAACTAATTTTGAGGAAGTCATGAGGAATTCAAAACCCGAAGATCAAAAAGCCTTACTTCGTTTGATCATAAAGGACATACAAATTGACAAAGATGCACCTCGACGAGTAGGAAGACATATTAAGAAAATCAATTTGCATTTTGACTTTACAATCGAAGGTCTACAAGAGCATTCTTTAGAATTACTAGGTAAAGTGGGAACAGATTATATCGAACCTGTGGAGAGTTGGATGTTGGAAAATGATGAGGGTAAATTGATGAGCGAATGGATGGATTCGCTTAGTATTTTACCCTTAAAAGATGTACGGTTCATTCCTAACGATCCTAAATCCCCGATAAACCTGCTCCAACAAAATCAACCGCATCAATTGATGTGGATAAGTCATTTTGCTAAATGAAATGGCGTAGTCACTTCGTTGTTTGACTTCATCGCTTAAGCCAAGTGAACCACCAATGACAAAAGCGATCTTACTCTTGCCATACGTAGCTAAGTCGTCCATTTTCTTGGCGAAGGCTTCTGATGTTAATTGCTTCCCTTCAATTTCAAGTGTAATGACATATGTATCTGTGGATATCTTTGTTAATATCTTCTCGCCTTCTTTGTTTTTGACCGCTTCTTCTTCTGCTTCACTCATATTGTCTGGTGCTTGTTCATCTGGTACTTCTTCTACTTTCACTTTGGCATACTTACTAAGCCGCTTCATATATTCATCGATACCTTGTTTTAAGTATTTTTCTTTTAATTTTCCGACTGAGACATTGTAATGTTCATTGCCACACCTCCATCTACTTCTTAGTATATCTTAAGCTTTAAAAACAATAAAACCCTGACTAAATCTCTAGCCAGAGCACATCATCTTTAGGTTGTTGCCCACTTACCGACCGTTTCTACGGCTGAATGGCTTGGGAACAACTCTTTAAAGATTTTATAATATAATGCTTCTTGTTTACTTCTTAATTCGACTGATGCTTCTTGTTGATATGTTTTTAAGTCGTCATCAGAAATCGTCTCGTTCGCATACTGTTCTAAAAGTCTAATGCGCCGCTTCCTTCTGAGAATTCTTCTTTTTTACGCCAAAGGACGCTTTGCTGAATTTCGCGATAACAAACAAAACCAGTTTCAGGCGCGGAAATTCATAAACCTCATCTGTCATAAAATATAACGTCTTTAATTCTGAAGCAAATACATACTCGCCATTTTCATCTTTGGCATAATACAATGGTTTAATGCCTAATGTATCTCTTCCAGCTACAAAAGTATTGTTCTCGTCATCTGCTAAGAAGAAGGCAAACATACCATCTAACTTCTTAATGCTATCCACACCTTCATCTTCATACAGCCTTAAGACGATTTCGCTATCCAACTGCGTTAATAGCTTATCCTCATACTCCTGTTTTAATTGTGGATAATTATAAATCTCGCCGTTAACGACTACCCATTTCGTTTCTTCTTTATTAGTAATAGGTTGAATACCATCATCTAAACCGATAATGGATAAACGTTGATGACCTAAATGAAAATGATTTAACCGTACGTCTTTTCCTTCATCTGGACCTGTGCACCATACTTTCAAGCACTTGATCCATTTCTGTTTTGTTTAACATTCCTGTTGTCGCAAATATTCCACAGATAATTAACACCACATTTGTTTTTTAAAAATTTAATATTGTTTAACATTCTATCAAATGTTCGTCTTTTTACAAGTGAGTATTGAAGTAATATTTATGTAAACTACTATAAAGCCTGGTTTAACAAGTTTTTATTTGTCCATAAGTTATACACATTCTATGTGTGCAACTTGTTTATAAACAACTATTAAAGATTTTTTCTGGGGAAAAACATAAGTTACCCACATACTTACTAACATATCAACATATGTTCGTGCTATATTTAGTTTCAAATAGACAGATCAACACAATATATGGTCGAGTTAATTTATTTTACCCACATTTTGTGTATAAACCTCTTAATAATGTGGATAACCACTCAATTCCGAACAATTTAAAAAGACTTACCCACAATGTGAGTAAGTCTTCTTCAATTAAAACTCCTGTGATGTTAATGTAAGACTTGTTTCATAAAGTTCTCCATTTCTATAGAACGTTATATCAATTTCATCACCAGGGTTTGTTTCATTATATAAATACTGCCTTAACTCAAAAACATTACCGATTTCTTCACCATTCATATCGATAATTACATCGTACTGTTCGAAACCTGCTTGATCTGCTGGTGATATGGTCTCAACTGATGCGACTAATACACCACGATCAACATCTTCAGGTAAATTCAGCGTATTGCGTAAATGGTGTTGAGCAACATCTTGTAAAGAATATGGTGAAATACCTAAGTATGAACGCGTCACAGCTCCTTGTTGCTCTAACTCTTCCATAATTGGACGAGCCATATCAATTGGTATGGCAAAGCCTAAACCTTCTAACTGCGGTGATGCGATTTTCATTGAGTTAATACCGATTAACTCGCCTTCTAAATTCACAAGGGCGCCACCTGAGTTACCTGGGTTAATCGCTGCATCAGTTTGAATAACTTCCATTTGCCAATCGATAACCCCATTTTGCGTGTAGTCAATTGGAATTAATCGGTCTTTACCGCTAATGATCCCTTGTGTGACTGACCCTGCAAACTGAAGACCTAGTGGGTTACCAATGGCTAAAACTGGTTCACCTACATTGATCGTTTCAGATTGCCCTAGTTCAATCACTTGATCCACGAATGTATCTTCTACTCGTAACACGGCTAAGTCTGAATACATATCGCCTCCTATGACTTCCGCTTCTACTTGCTCTTCTTCTGAGAAAACGACTTCAACTGAGTCTGCACCTTCAATAACATGATAATTAGTCACAACGTAAGCTTCGCCGTCTGTTTGTTTATAAACAACACCTGAGC
>NZ_AKIF01000207.1 GCF_000269905.1 Alkalibacillus haloalkaliphilus C5 | reverse complement strand
TTAGATACATTACTTACATGCGATACGATTTCAGATGCCAGAGACCTTACGAAGAAAAGAATGGAGTAGATTACTTTTTGGATAAAGAATTAATTGTGCCTTAAAAGGATACACAATTCTACTACAATACTATTGCAGTAGAATTAGACCCATCTTATGTTTATTTAGAAACTTATTCTAAACATACAGGTTATACTCAATCTTTTCCGATTGAGTATTTACTTAATTCAAAGGAAAAAATAGAATCCATGTTTGTTCTGTAGCCAACATTATCTAAAAATCACACAGTTTGTTCAGTAATGAATAGAGATAGGGTTGTTAATTGATGTAATTATGAGAAAAAAGATTATATATTAAGAGTAGAATTTTAGTGTTCAAAAGTTGGGCACATTGTGGAGGTACGTTATGAATATAAAAGACCAAAAATATATTAATGAAAATCCAATTGATTATGTCAAAATTTTAAAAGCCCTAGATAGATTTCCTCAAGATGTATTTAATACAATCTATAAAATTATTAAATTATATGTACCAGATGAAATTTTTAAGTATTATTCCTTAACTGATAACGAGAACCTTAATAATCTGAAGTTTTCGACATTAGAAAATAGAGAAATACATTTGTCGAATGCTAGGGATTTTAATGATCCTTTTGACAATCGTTCCTATTATTTTGACGTTGAAAGATTGAAAAAGTATAAGTTTGGTTATTTTTTTGGTGAAGGATTTGTAAAGGAAAACATAAATAAAACAAGATTAGCCTCCTTTTCAAAGTCAGGAGTGAATAATTTACCGATGTGGGCGCACTACTCCAATAATCACCAAGGTTATTGTGTCAGCTACTCAACTGATTTAGCAAAAAACCCTGAGCTTTCACCGTCACTTTTTCCTGTTCAATATTTAGAGAAGCGAATAGATGTTACTACGTATTTTATAGGATTTTTGAGGAGTATAGAGGAAAATTATGAACAAGCGATAAAAGAAAAACAAGATAAAATTTTAATTGATAATTTAATGTTGTTATGGGTGCTTATTTTGTCCTGTTATATTAAGGAGGAAAAATGGGAATACGAACAAGAATTTAGGGTTATGAAACCTACTAATGTTTCTAGACCGGAATACATGAAAGCAAATCCATCAGCAATTTATATAGGTGATAAATGTAAAGATGAACACATTTTTCGATTGGTTAATATTGCTTTTACACTTAATATTCCCGTTTACAAAATGGAAATGAATTTAACTTCTTTCGACTTTCAATTAGTACCAAAACAAATATATATATGAATTGAGTATGAGTGGGAAAGGTCAAAATGTACGAAAATGACTATTTTATTACATATGAACTCTTGATAAATTTAACCACTTTTTATAAACGAAAAATAAAAGCAGCTTTAATTTTTGTTGTAAAAATAAACAAATAACCACAGCTGCTGTTAAAAAAAGCGCCAGAAAACATTGACGCCTTTTTTATATTTGGGTATTATTTAAATATACTTAAAAAACAAAGGGATGTGGTTTTTTGAAAAAAAGTGTTTTGGATTTATACAAAAAGGCAGCTTTTGATCCTAGTAAAGAAAGAAAAGATATGACGTTACAGTTATTGTGTGACGACATTGAAAAAGGTAAAATGGTTCTTCCGATTTACCAAACATATATTCGTTGGACTCAATCTAAAATGGTAGATTTGTTTAATTATCAACTACTTGGTAAATCCCCTGTAGCTCCCGTCTCTATTAATTTTATTGATGATCCTGAACAAGTTATTGAACAAATTGGATTTTTGGACAGAAAAGTACTTGACAAGGAAAATTTATTAGGCAAGCATTCAGTAGTTGATGGACAACAGAGGCTTTCCACGAACTTTAAAGCTTATATTGATCATAAGGATGTTGGAGATATTGTACTTGATTTACGTAAAGGGAAATTCATTTCTCTTCCAAATAACGATACAATTAAAGAACATCAAATACCTGTTGGGAAACTTTACAACAAAGATCAGACTAAATATTTAGAATACGTGAACAACAATGAGTTTTTAAAAGGAGATAATATAAAAGACTTATTGAACACGATTCGAAAGAAGCACCAGCAATACTACTATGTGGTTAACTTTGCTACTAATTTATCTAAAACAGAGCAAATGGAATGGTTTGAAGTCTTAAACCTTGCTGGGAGTCGTGTTACAGAGGATATGGTCTTTTTAACAGATTTATTGGTCAAAGGCATTGACTTTTATACAGATTATGTGAATCCATTTATTAAAAAGCTAGAAAGTAAGGACTTGGAACACTTAATGCCTAAAAAGTCCGCTGAAGTATCGATTCCTTTAGCTACTTTGAACGCTGCATATTTCAAAGTTACTGGTGGCAAGAAAAAAGGAAATTTCAGTCCAATCCCTTCTGATACAAAGGCTAAAGCTATTGGTCGTTGTGAGGTAGGGGAAATTAAAGAGATGATATCAATAACTCTAAAGGCACTGAATGATATTTTAGAATTTATGAGCAAAAAGAATCGTTTGGGAGGAATTGAAAGGGTTGATATACTAACCTACTTGATTGGTTTGACTGTCGATAAAGAAATTGATTATAACGATTTATCATCCGAACAAAGTCACTATTTAACTGAGTTTATTGACACTGCCGACTTTGTTAACAATTCAAATACCACGCGTAGAGAAAAGTACAGTAAATTGCTAGAGAATTATCCTTTAAATGAATAAAAATAAAGATCATCGAACCCATAGAAGCTAGTCTATGAATGATAATAGATTAATTAGAAAAAGCATTGGAAGGTAAATCCCAATGCTTTTTTTTTCTCATAGTACAGTGGACAAGAATTTGAAGTTCCTCACCCTAGACATAATCCAAACACTATTCTAACAGTCTACCATATGAACAATCATCTGAAAACGAAGACAGTTATTAGATGAAGAGGAAACAAATGAAGAAGAAATCAGCTATAATGGTATCATCAAAAGAAGTTCAATCTTCTCAAGATGATACAACAGAGGAACAAGAAGAGACAGAGGAGGAAGAGCAACAGGAAGATACAAACGAGGAATCGTAATCTGGTGATAATACGTGATCATCAACAAATGAAACATCCAACCTTCATATAATAAGGGTAAGAAGGCTATCTTCGATTGAATCAACTTACGATCTTGATCACCATGCTTTTTTCTTTTTTCAATAATGTCGTCCCTGTAAAGTTAAGGCAGGAGGCGTTGGGGAACAACTTCTTAACATAATGCTAAATTTAACTCCTAAATACAATTTAAAAATTACTTGGGTCTATAGCGCTATTACATTGCATTTTTTAATGTTTTATATAGGTATAGTATCGTGTATAAGTTTTTTTATTATTTTATTTTTTGCAAAACTTTAACTTGATTGTTTCTAACATGTTTGTTTTATATTAGCTTTATTTATTTGTAATTACATTTATGTTATGATGAAAAAATAGAGATATAAAAGCAATATAAACGAAATGTAATGCTTATAAAGATGAATGTAGATGAAAGTATTATGTGTTGAAAGGGTGAAACTGAATATGAATTTTAATGTAGAATGGTATTCTCCTAATTTAGGAACTCCGATAGTGTCTATTGCAGAATATGGTATTGTGTTTAATAAAGCTTCTATTGTGGCACTGGGTTCTCCATATGCTATAAAACTTGGTTTTGATAAAGAAAAAAAATGCATAGTTGTTTTAGGTGTGAATGAGAGCGAATATACAGAAGATGCGATTGTATTCAAAGATAAAGAAAAAAGTGGATTTATCAGAATAAATAACAAAGATTTTATTAGATTCATTCTTCGGTACTGTCCTGAGTTGAGGCTGGACAAAGCCAAGAGGTTCCTAAGCATAAAGGAAAGTGAC
>NZ_AKIF01000206.1 GCF_000269905.1 Alkalibacillus haloalkaliphilus C5 | reverse complement strand
GATGACTTCGTGTTAGGAATGCGCTACATCAAACAGTCGCCTATAATTTCTTCAGGTATTATAACGATTAGTTTGGTTAACTTATTCGTAATCGGTCCTATTATTATTAGCTTTCCACTCATTGTTGATGCATTAGATGGAACAGCTTTTCATTTAAGTTTATTAGAAGTTGGTTTATCAGTCGGAACGTTTACTGGCAGTATAATCGTCTATAAAATTTCTGCTCATAAACGACGCGGTCGAATTATTATATTGACGCTTATTGCGACGATGATTGGCTTTTTCATTTTTAGTCGAATGGAAATGCTGCCAGCGTTAATGGTATTAGCTGCGGTTGTTGGGTTCGCCGCAATGATTGTTTATTTACAAATGTTAACGGTTATTCAAGAGCATACGCCACATGATCGTCAAGGGCGCGTGATGAGTATTGCCACTGTTGCTTCAGAAGGTTTTGCACCTGTTGCTTTTGCGGTTGTGTCTTTATTTGTCGGTATTGGCTTAATGATTCATAACGTTTTAGCCTGGACTGCGGCAATTGGTTTAATATGTAGTATTTGGCTAGCGTTCAAAGCGAAGGCGCTCATGCAAGCTGAATAATACACGCCAGTTTTTACAGAACATAGACCTCCTCATTCGGCAGAAACTAAGTGATGAGGAGGTCAGCTTATGGATTACATGAAAGGCTATCGCCTTGAGCTGAACGAAACTGGCTTTACACTTATTTTTTATCTCGATGATCATTACAATGAATTCTCTGATGAACTTGATGCGATCAGACTTCCCTCAAAGCGAAAATATAAAAACTTTAAACAATATGTCATTGACAACTTTTCACACGTCAATGTAACGAAAGTTAAAGTAATGCTCGGGCCTGCTCTTGTCATGTCCTTTGCATTAGGAGCTGATCACGGCTCAGCAGAAGCTGCCTCTCAACAACAAACTGCTCATAATCATACTTCAGCTGAATCGCTGCCCCAGACGTAAGGTACACCAGTGTAAGTATCTAACTCACCAACTAACTGTTGTTTCGTTAAGGTGCGTTCAATTTCATGTTGAGTCGTTTGATCGGCTTACCTGACACATTTAGACCATAATCACGTTGAAATTCTCGTACCGACTGGGAAGTGATTGAGCCGTAATATGCTGTTGAGTTTTGGTTAAAATACCCTAATGACTTCACTCGGCATTTGGAAATATTCGATGGATAATAGCTATCACAGTATTACGTTGGAGCGAATCGGATTTATTGATTGAAGGCGAACGCTGGATTTGGCGTTCGTCTTTTTGGGCTTTATAGAGTTGTATGTATCACAACACATAAAAACCCCCTCACTACCGCTCGTGAGGAGGTTACATTGGAATAGGAGATTGCTTTTGCACCATCATGACTCTTACCGCCTAGAGTCAAACCACCAATTACCCACGCATGACTTCTTCTAGTTTTTCTTTCGTGTTAGGCCCGTATATGCCGTCGACTTCATGAGGGATATGAACCTTTTGAAAACGTCGCACCGCGTCTTCAGTTTTCGGTCCATATATGCCGTCAATTGGGCCAGGCCTAAATCTTACGCTGTCCAATGCTTCCTGAATTTTTCTTACTGCTTCGCCGCGGCTACCACGCCTGTATATACCGCTTGGAAGTTCCACACGATCATCATTCATCGCCGATTCTAACGCTTGACGCGTTTCAGGCCCTACAATACCGTCAACCTGTATGCCCGCATTTCGTTGGAATGAACGCACAGCCGATTCTGTTTCGTCACCAAAAATCCCATCAGCGCCAAATCTCGGCAACCTTTCACCTACTTCAAGTAAATCTTGTTGTAACTGCTCGACTTTACTGCCAGAATCGCCATTTCTAAGGAGATTGTTACTAGAGCCTGAGGAGTCAGTACCTCCATTAGAGTCTGAACTACTGCCTTCTATCCTTGAACGTACGCGATCCATATCAATTCCTGGGCAACCTGTACGCGTTCCTGTAAATTCATTGTGTCCTAAAACTTTATCTACCTTTAAACTGAACCGTCTCATATTGTAACGCGCTCGCTCTTCCCACACACGCTCCTGTTCGTTCGTGAAACTGCCGTTACCAACTAAACAAATATGATACGTCGTTCGGTTATGGTCCGCTATTCCATTGACAATGACATCTTCGTCATAACACAACTGAACAGTACCATCACGCAGAATAATTTCGTGATAGCACCTGTCTGCCATCCACGACTTTTCCAATGTCTTTCAAATGACCAAACATCGCCACCCTCAGTTGCACTATGGTGTCTTGCAATGTGTTTCACCGTATTACGTCTACGATTGCCACCCATAGTTTGACCGCGCAAATCTTCAATATTTGCCACAATACCCCTCCTTACATTAAAGCCCTATAAGAGCTGTTTGCTATTTATACTCATATCCAAACTTGATCGTTTGATATAATTTATGCTCTCATTACTATTAAATTCAACTAGTTCGATACCCGTCTCAACTAATGCCACCAAATTTAATAAATGTGCTTTATCCTATTTATTTAGACCTTTGCTTTCATATTCCCTCCTGTAAAGAGATTTTTGTTGGTAGCTTCAATATTAGAATCGTAAAGGATAAAGTAAGGTGTGATAAAAGTACGAAAAATTTAATGAATTTCTGTCCTTTTTGGTTTAAACTGGAAAAAGGTGTTGTGCAATTAAAATGAAGTGGAGGTAATACGATGATTTCAACTTATGTTAATTGGGGAAAAGCCTGCGTTAAGCTGTGTTGGCAAGCTAGTGACGAACTACCGGCGCGCGATTTGATCACAAGCGTGCACGGTTTTTGTTTTGATCAAAATGGACAATTGCTAATGGTCGACTTAAACGATCGCGGCTGGGACTTTCCAGGAGGCACATCGAAGCAGATGAAACGCCTTTGGATTGTTTTAAACGTGAAGCTTATGAAGAAGGCTACGTCAGTGGTGCATGTCAGCTGCTTGGTGCCATTACAGTTGATCACCATGACAATCCAAACTTTGATCCGAACGGTAAATACCCAATCGTTGGCTATCAAGTTTTTTACAGAATGGATATTGAAAAGATTTATCCTTTTGAGGCTGGTTATGAAGCTAGCAGGCGGACGTTTATTGATCATCATGATGTTGCTGATTATTATCCAAAATGGCATGAGTTGTATCAAGCTGTGATGGATGAGGCATTGAAAGTTAAGTGAGGTATGAGTGATGAAAATCTATTTACGTGAATTACAAAAAGAAGATATGGTATCTGTTCATCAATCAACTCTCGATGCGGACATTCGTTATTTAACTGGCACAACTAGACATTTCACATTAGAACAATTATACAACCATTTTCACCGCATAAAAGATGATGATACGCGACATGATTTTGCGATTTGCTTAAGTACAGATGAGCAAATAATAGGAGACTTAGCCATTATAGATATTGAAAAAGCCCACCAAAATGCAGGATTTCGCATTGCGTTACATAAGACAGAATATTTCGGGAAAGGGTTCGGAACACAAGCTGTCAAACTCGCTTTACAGTATGCTTTCGAAACATTAAAACTTAATCGACTACAACTTGAAGTTTACTCCCATAACCCACGTGCAATCCAAACGTATCAAAAAGTGGGGTTCACGCAAGAAGGCGTATTGCGACAAGCGATATACTATGACGGTGAATACTATGATGAAATTGTCATGGGAATGCTCAAGGAGGAATATGATTCTTTAAAGTGAAGTAGCGGTGACTTGATGACGTCACCGCTGTTTTATTCGGTAATTATCCACTTCATTCGGTATTAACTCCACCCTATTCGGTAATGATCCGCTCCATTCGGTATTAACCACCCGCTATTCGGTAATGATCCGCTCCATTCGGTATTAATCACCCGCTATTCG
>NZ_AKIF01000205.1 GCF_000269905.1 Alkalibacillus haloalkaliphilus C5 | reverse complement strand
AACATGAGTTGATGGTCGCTTGTTTAATAGCTTTTCTTTTGATTGTTATAGTGTCGTTAGAAATTAGTCACTACAAAGAATGGACGAGGAATATGTCTTTAGCCAATACTTTGTTAAGTGGTGGCATGGTACTGTTAATGGGAGCAATATATGCTTTTGGACCAAATATTGATACGCTTTATTATCTAGTACCAATAGCAGCACATGCGGTTTTAATTACTTATTTAGTTCATGAGCGTTTTGCACTAGTTTCTTCTGTATTGATGGCTATTATTGGTGCAAACTTACTTACTTTATCAAGTGATTTTAACCAGTTTGTTTTTGTATTTATTTACTTTTTATTTTCCCAGTGGTTTGCGATCTTTTTGTACGATTTTATAACAGATCGTATTTCATTGTTTAAGACGTCTATTCCATTAATAGTTTTACATATTGCTATCGTGATCAGTTTTGAAGTGAGAAGTTTTGATGATCTTGTTTCTGTTGATACTGTAATTGCATTAGCGTTTGCTGTCATATCAATATTTGTATCGGCTGTTTTAATCTTAGGTCTTTTTCCGTTGTTTGAAGCTGGATTAAACTTGTTAACCGAATCGAAGTTGTTAAGCTTAGCAAATCCTAATCATCCATTATTAAAGCAAATATTAGTCGAATCACCTGGCACTTACCATCACAGTGTTATGGTAGCGAATTTAAGTGAATCGGCTTGTGAAGCAATTGGTGCAAACGGGTTATTGGCTCGAGTTGCTGCCTATTATCATGATATAGGAAAGTCTTTTCAATCGCATTATTTTATTGAAAATCAACAAAATATTAGTAATCCGCATGATGAACTAGATCCTAAAGTAAGTGCTGAGATCATATTAAAGCATCCATACGAGGGAGCGGCTATTTTACGTGAGTATGGATTACCAGGTGAGATAATTGATATGACTGAGCAACATCATGGGACGACGTTATTGAAGTATTTTTATTACCAAGAAAAAGAGAATGATCCAGATGTTAGAGAAGAACAGTTTAGATACAAGGGCCCGATTCCACAGTCTAAGGAGTCAGCTGTGATTAACATTTGTGATTCAGTTGAAGCCGCTGTAAGATCAAAGTCTAACCCAACTCTAGAAGAAATTAGACAAGTCGTAAGAGCAATTATCCATGACCGTTTAACAGATGGTCAGTTAGATAACAGTCAACTAACTTTAAAGGATTTACGAGTCATAGAGGAATCAATCTGTGATATGCTAAATGGTATATTTCATTCACGTATAGAATATCCAAATTTAAAAGACAGTCAACCTGCCAGGGAGGATTCATCATGAATATCGATTTAGTGGACGAAACAAATTATTTATCAACTGAACAATTGAACTTAGTCAATGATGTGTTACATTTTGCAGCAGATCAACAATCAGTTGAGAGTGAAGCGGAAATGTCTGTAACATTTGTATCAGATGAAGATATTAAAGTCATTAATCGTGATTATCGTGGAAAAGACAATCCAACTGATGTGATTTCTTTTGCATTAGAGGAGCTAGGTGAAGATGAATTAGAAGTAATTGGTGAAGGTTTGCCTCTTCACTAGGTGATATAGTTATATCTGTAGACCGTGCATTCGAGCAGGCTGAGGAATATGGTCACTCTAATAATCGGGAGTTAACATTCTTAGCAGTCCATGGTTTGCTCCACTTATTAGGTTATGATCATGAATCTGAAGATGACGAAAAAGTTATGTTTGAGAAACAAGAAAAGATTTTACAAAAGTTTGGACTAACCCGCAATGAAAAATGATCGGGTAGGGTTTAAGTATGCTATTGCGGGAGTTTACGCCGCACTAAAAACTGAGCATAATATAAAAATACATTTTATCATTATGTTCACGACATTGTTTGCAGGTCTACTGTTAGGTTTAACAAGAATTGAATGGTTATTTGTATTATTGGCTATTGGGCTTGTATTAGCATTAGAGCTAATTAATACAGTCGTGGAGTTAATAACAGATGTTTTATTTGAAGAAAGACATGAAACGGCAAAACTAATTAAAGACATAAGTGCTGCTGCTGTATTAATAGCAGCTACATTCGCTGCTTTAGTTGGTATGATTATTTTCTTACCGAAACTTTTAGAGCTACTTCAATGATTTTGATTTAAACTCGCAAAAAATATGTGCGAGTTTATTTATATTTAATAGCTCGTACATTCTTTTTGAAATTAAGAGCTAAAACATTTGTCGATTATGTGAATTTTTATTATTTTTATAGTACACTAAACTTACTAGCAACGAATAGGAGAGCAAATTAAATGACAGAACAGTTTCATTCAGGCTTTATTGCAATAGTTGGACGGCCAAATGTAGGAAAGTCTACGTTTATGAATCGAGTAATCGGTGAAAAAATCGCTATTATGAGTGACAAACCACAAACAACTCGTAACAAAATTCAAGGTGTTCTCACAACCGATGATACACAATTCATATTTATAGATACACCAGGTATTCATAAACCGAAACATCGACTAGGGGACTTTATGAATAGATCAGCAATCAACACTTTAAATGAAGTTGATGTTATTATGTTCATGGTTAACGCTGATGAGGGGTATGGAAAAGGCGACGAATTTATCATTGAAAAATTAAAAGACGTAAACAATCCAGTAGTATTAGTCATTAATAAGATTGA
The DNA here is from genome assembly GCF_000269905.1 of Alkalibacillus haloalkaliphilus C5. Taxonomy (GTDB): domain Bacteria; phylum Bacillota; class Bacilli; order Bacillales; family Alkalibacillaceae; genus Alkalibacillus; species Alkalibacillus haloalkaliphilus_A. The sequence goes on along the minus strand of NZ_AKIF01000205.1, from coordinate 1,293 downwards.
TCAAGTTCACCCTGATGAACTATTACCAATCATTGATACTTATCGAGAAAAGTTGGACTTCGAAGAAATCGTTCCAATCTCTGCGCTTGAAGGCAACAATACAGATAGCCTGCTAAATGTGTTATCTGAAAAGCTACCTGAAGGGCCGCAATACTATCCAGAAGATCAAATTACAGATCACCCAGAGCGCTTTATTATTAGTGAATTAGTAAGAGAGAAAGTGTTACACCATACACACGAAGAAATTCCACATTCAATCGCAGTTGTCATCGATTCCATTCGTTCTCGAGATGACAAAGATATAATAGATGTTCAAGCGACTATTATTGTGGAACGTAATTCACAAAAAGGAATTATAATAGGTAAACAAGGAAAAATGTTAAAGCAGGTTGGTTCTGAAGCTAGAGAGGATATAGAAGCCTTATTAGGGTCAGGGGTCTTTTTAGAATTGTGGGTAAAAGTACAAAAAGATTGGCGTAATCGTGCCTTTCACCTGCGCGATTATGGATACAAAGAGGATGACTACTAAGGAAAGCAAGTATTTTAAATTGGTAATTATTTAAACTTATGAACTGTTTCATTCAGGTGAAAATAAGATTAAGGTTTTTCAGTTAAAATAAAGCTGAAAGGTGGAGAATATGATGTTTGACATTCCATGGAAAGTTTTTGAGAAGACAGGTAATGTTGAAGCATATTTATTAATGAAACAGGTAGAGGATTTAAAGAATGATCATAGGAAAGAGCGATTCACGACCTTAAACCCCAAAACATAGTAAATGAAAGTGGTGAGGGGCATTGGACCAAATAAATGGAATTATATTAAGAACACAAGATTATGGTGAAACAAATAAAATTGTAACGCTCTTAACTGAAGAATATGGTATGCTTAGTGCTGTTGCAAAGGGTGCTAAAAAGTCCAAAAGTCGAATGGCTGCGGTAACGCAGCCATTTATATATGGTCAATATGTTGTTTATACCGGTAGAGGGTTAGGAACAATTCACCAAGGTGAAATGATTCAAAGTATGCGACATATTAGAGAGGATATATTTAAAACAGCTTATGCTACATATATGGGGGAACTTACGACAAAAATACTGACAGAGCGTGAACGAAACCTTCCGTTATTTCGAGAGCTTTTAGAAAGCTTTGAAAGAATGGAAGACGACGTCCCTGAGTTAGCTATTTCTTTAATGTATGAACTTAAACTATATCATGTTGGTGGTTTTGCTCCTGTCGTGAATCAATGTGTTAATGGTCATGTGAATGATCCAATTGCCGGATTTTCAGTCTCA
>NZ_AKIF01000204.1 GCF_000269905.1 Alkalibacillus haloalkaliphilus C5 | reverse complement strand
TCTTAAACTTTCATCATCAGCATCCACTAACACTAAGCCTTCAGAAGCAAATAATTGTTGTGTTAAAAGAGCAAAGAATTCAACATATGTTTCACTTTTTGCTACCGCATCTTGAACTAATTGATATACTGATTTTGTATGTTCAGTTTCCTGAAATGTTTCAAATACATCATCAATAAACTGTTGAGCCTCATCTTGCGGCAATACCCGCTTAGAGATCGGGAGTTTATAATCAAAAGGCTGCTGGTCGTTAACTCTAACTTTTTTTAGACGATGATTATTGTAAGTGAATATGTGATCTACCTCTAAAAAATCATGGTCTTCACCTGCCATCCAGAATACAGGGACCACTGGACAACCTAAATGTTCTCGTTGTTCCTTTGCTTGTATGATAATCGAAATAATTTTATGAATTGTATAAAGCGGGCCTGTCAAAACACCAGTTTGTTGCCCACCAATAATTACTGTAGTTCGTTCATCTAACAACTCATCAATATGTCGTTCTACCTGACCATTCATTCCCCACCGAGTATTTTGTTCTTTTAAAACTTCAACGAGAGCTTCACGCTGATACTGTCTATCTATAACAAAATTTTGTCTACTTTTATAACTTCTTAATTGAAACGGATCATATTCAAAATGTTTATATATAGACTCCTTACGATCGCGATAGTCGTTCATTAACTTAGATTGATGTTTTAGTTCGATTGGTTTAACTTCCATATGTAATACCTTCCTTTAACTTCTTTAACGTTTAATCAATATAATTGCAAAAAGATCGCAATAGGCACTAATAAAAAGTAAGCTACTGATAACATAACAAAACTTGCTCGCCAAACAAAACGAACAGCTCGCATTAAATAAATTTCTTCACCTTTTCGCCACTGATATGTAATAATCAAAGCTAAAAACACGATATAAAATAGCATTAATTCCCACAAAAGGAAAGCATTAAATAAATAGTCAACTAAACCAATAAATGCTATAACAAACAAAAAACAAGATAGATCTGCAGCCATTTTTGTAGAACGAGTTGCTTGGTTTGTCATTTTTTTTAGTACAATAAACAGTATAATAAAAACAATAAAAGGAATCGTCGATAGCAATGCAATTATTGTTACGATGATGTCCACTTCTCCACCCCTTTAACCTCTTCTTTTACTTTAATCAATTGCCTCATCATATGATGAGTTGGCACTGACTGATAACGGTCGGCTAAATAACCATTCATATAATCAATCTCAGTTTCTCTTCCGTTTTCCAGATCGATTAACATTGACGATTTATTCTCACTCGTTTTGTAACAAATGTTACGTACAAGTTCCCACATCTCTTCTACTTCTAACTGTAATGACTTTGAGGCTTCATAAGTAAGCTGCTTAGCTAGTTGCTCAATACCGGAATATTTTAAGACCTTGCCGTTTCGAATTTCATATAATCCTGTTAATGGATTAATTACGCTATTAACAACTAACTTTTCGTTTAAAACTTTTATTAATTGTTCATGAACAGTAATAGGAAAATTTGAGTCACTCACTTGATTATATAACGAATCATTTACACCACTGTTTAAACCGGTAACTTTAATTTGCCCTAATCCATTTAATTTGATTTGGTAATCCGTCACTTTATTTACGCCATGCTCACAAACACCAACATATATACTATTATGCTTTAATTTTTCTAGTTTTTGTATATGTCCCATACCATTTTGTAAGAATAAAATAGAGCCATGCAAATGAGCATTTGTTTCAATGAGCTGTAATACAGGGTCAAGTTGAGTTTGTTTCGTACACACTACTAGAAGTTCATGAGTATTAATCTGGTTCGTAAAAAGCACTTCTGGGTATACCGTCTGACCATCAACAAGTGATATACCAGACTGTTTTAATTGCATTAACTGTTCCTCTCGTCTAACATAACAAGTAACATGATGATCATTAGATACTAGTTGATGAGCAACTAACATACCTACAGCACCCATACCAATTACACCAATATTCATAGTCTGACACCTACTTCAAATAAACTGAATAGTACTTTTCAACCACAACGTATATTTTATCAGAAAATTGACTTTTTACATGATAAATTTTATTGATTAATCATAATATCGTTTTCATGTTCTATCTTTTATACTATAATAAACTACAGAAAACGTAAGGGGGAAGATTAAATGCCGACAAAAGTTGAACGTTTATTAATAAATTTCAAGACTTTAGAAGAATTCAAAAAGTTTAAAGCATACGGAATTCAGGAACTTTCAATGTTAGAGGACTTAGAACACAATATGATCGAAAACAATAGTGAATCGCCTTTCTATGGCATTTATTTTGGTGACGAACTTGTTGCTAGAATGAGTCTTTATCGTGTAGGTTCAAAATATGACTATTACTTCGAACCAAAGCAAGATTATATGCAACTTTGGAAACTTGAAGTTTTAGAACAATATCGCCATAAAGGATTCGGAAAACAGTTAGTCGACTTTGCCAAAACTTTTAATTTACCTATTAAAACAAACGCTCGCATTAATTCCCATGATTTCTGGGAGAAACAAGGTTTCCAACCAGCAACTTATGAGATGGAACGTGACTTCGGTGAAAACCCTTATATTTGGATGCCAGAAGGTGTTCAAGAGAAAACGGAAAGCTAATATTAAACAAGAAAAAGGACTTCCTATCGTTTTTAGGAAGTCCTTTTTCTTATGAATTGTGTTTTTCCAACACTTCTTGTGTTAACTTATTAATACGTTCAACACATTGTTCATAATCAGTTAATCGTTCTTTTAATTGTTCTACTTCATCGATTGAACGACGATCTCTTTGCCCTTGTGAAGGTACATATTCGACCTTCAACTTTTCTAACTGAGCAATTAATTCATCAAATGTCTTCAAGCCTTGACCTTTCATATGATCATTCGAATTTTGCGACACGGTAAAGTGATCGTTAAATTTCTTACGATCTTTCTTCGCTAACTCAATCGCTTGTTTATATTGCTTTCGTAAATTAGCGTTCCACCTAAACCCACATGCTTGCGGAGTTCTAGATAGTTTTTTTCCGACATCTTCAAAGGCTTTCATCTGTGTTTTACCTTCTCTTATGTATCGAATGACCATTTCTGCTAATAATAAATCTTCATCTCTAGTCCATGCATCTTGTCGAGTTGACACGTCGCCTCCTCCTTCGCTCACGGTCTTTACTTCCACCTTATGCAACAAACGAAGGAGATAGACACATTATTTTTCGTTTCTCTTAAAAAAATTAGCGACAGCATCTTTATGTTCTTGACTGACCCACATGTGACTACATGCTTCTACCTCTTCATCCATTCTTTTTTTTAGCTTTTGTATGTCTTGAGACGTTAACCATTGAGACTTCCAATGTCTTAACTGTTCATAACTTCTTTTAAGATATGGTTCAATTAGAGGATGATTAACTTCTAGTTGTTCACTACTAAATATACCTTGAGCGAATCCTATATTTTTTAACTGTACAGCTGAGCGGACATCTGCATTCACTAACCAATAATAAGCCTCTTGAGGATGGATCCGTTCATATAACAATGTTCCGCCTCCCCAACCAGTCGATATAGCCAACTGACCTTGAGTGAAACCATAAGTACCCATCTCATTAACAAACCTAAAGTCACATGCCGAGGCTAACTCCATTCCCCCACCTCTTGCTAGTCCGTTCAACCAACCTATTGTTGGCATTGGTAATGTCGTGATTTTCCATAATACATTTTGCATTTTTTGCAACAAGTGATGCGCTTCTTCTTGTTCAATATCACCGTGAAAGTCATTTAAGTCACCTCCAGCACAAAAAGCTGGACTTGATCCGGTAATAATGACTAATTTAGTTTGTTGATCACGGTGAAGTTGATCAATGATTAGATCTAACTGTTCAATTAAATTCAAAGAAATCGCATTCCGTTTCTCTGGTCGATTCAATGTAACAATAGCTGTTTGATTGTTTTGGTCTAGATATAGTAATACA
>NZ_AKIF01000203.1 GCF_000269905.1 Alkalibacillus haloalkaliphilus C5 | reverse complement strand
GAAATCATGACAGGCGGTAACATCATCATCCCCATTGACATTAAGACACTCGCAACAGCCATATCAATAACTAAAAATGGAATAAAAATCATAAAACCCATTTGAAAGGCCGTTTTTAACTCGCTAATTGCAAATGCAGGAACTAGTGCTGTAAGCGGTATATCCTCAATCGATTGAGGTGGCTCAGCTCCTGAATAATCTAGAAACAGAGCTAAATCTTGTTGTCTCGTATGCTGTGCCATAAATTCTTTAAATGGAGTGCTTGCTTCCTCGTAAGCCTCCTCTAAAGAAATTTCTTCATTAAATAAAGGTTGTAATGCTTGTTCATTAACTTCATAAAAAGTAGGTGCCATAATGAAAAAGGTTAAAAACAAGGCTAAACCGATTAATACTTGGTTTGGCGGCATTTGCTGGGTAGCTAACGATGTACGGACAAATGATAAAACAATTATGATTCTAGTAAAACAAGTCATCAAAATTAAAATACTAGGCGCTAAAGTCAAAACGGTTAACAGTATTAATAACTGTACGGCCGTAGAAATTGCTTCTGGATCATTTTCTGAAAACATGTTTACAAACTCATTCATCGTTTGGTCCATCCTTGTCTTGATAACGTTTCATCATTCTTTTTCTAGAGTTTTTCATCGTTTCTAATTCCGTCTTAAATTGATTTCTCGTCTCTTCTTCTTGATATGGGTTCCGGTTCCGGTTTTGAAAATTTTGTAAAACAGATTGAAATGAAATGTTGTTAGATGAATCTTCATGAGATTGGGATAACTGCTCGATCGTTTCTTCATCCTCAACTTTAGTTAACATTTCTACATTATCTCCAACACCTAATAAATAGTACTCATTCCCAATGCGAACAATTTGAGCTGACTTATTATTCCCTAGTGCAATGCCACCAACATTTTCTAACGATTGTGTTTGTTGATAAATTCTTGTTCTCTTTTGTACAAATTTTAATACGACAAAAATTAAAGCTAACACAAGGACTAACGCGGCAATCATCCTTAAGAAATCAAGAAATAACGAGCGGTTTGTTTGGCCAATTTGTTGTTCATCTTGGTCATTATTAGAAGCTACAGGCGCTTCATCTCGCTCCTCATCGTCATTATTCCTTAAACTATCATTATCTTCCTCATGACCTTGTGGGTTAAATCCCTGTATACAATCTGAAACACTACCATCACAATCATCTTCTGCAAATGATATATAATCATTTGTACTTAATAAGGTGAAGAGTAAGATTGTAACAAATGATATTTTCCATATTTTCATGATTAATCAACCTTCACGATTTAACTTAAAGCCTTGCCAATTGCTTCTAGAACGCGGTCTGCCTGGAAAGGTTTCACAATAAAATCTTTTGCACCAGCTTGGATTGCATCAATAACCATAGCCTGTTGTCCCATTGCAGAACACATAACGACCTTAGCATTACTATCTTCACTCATAATCTCTTTTAAAGCTTCTATACCGTTCTTTTCAGGCATTGTAATATCTAATGTAACTAAGTCTGGTTTTAATTCTTTATATTGTTCTACTGCTTCTTGTCCGTTTTCTGCTTCTCCAACTATTACATAGTCATTCTTTTCTAGAATATCTTTGATCATCATTCTCATAAAAGCTGCATCATCTACAATTAAAATTTTGTTACTCATAATCAATTCCCCCTAATTTATTTCAACTTCTGAATTCTCTCTGATTGGCTTAGTATATCTGATACTCTTACACCAAAGTTTTCATCAATTACAACAACTTCACCTTTAGCAATTAGTTTATTGTTAACTAAAATATCGACAGGTTCACCTGCTAATTTGTCTAACTCGATGATTGAACCTGTACTTAATTCCAAAATTTCTTTTATGCTTTTACTAGAGCGACCTAATTCTACTTGCACATTTAATGGAATATCCATTAACAAGTCTAAATTACGTTTTTCTCCAGAATCGAGTTGCGGGGAGTTTCCAAAATCTGCAAATTCCGCCTTTTCAACTTGGTGGTCTTGAGCCTGTTCTTGAAATGCTCTTTGTCCAATATTTTGAGTAGCTGAACTTTCGGTTGTCTGTTTAGGTTCTTCATTAATGGTAGGTTGCTCCTTAATAGAATCCTCTTTATTAGATAATTCTTCAGCTGGTTCTTCTATATTTAACAAGCTATCGACAAAATCTTTAGCAAAGTCTACTGGTAGCAGTTGCATAATGCTAGAATCAATTAATTGACCTACCTGAAGCTGGAAAGATACTTTTACAAATGTATCCTCATCAGGTATATAATCTACACCTTCACCCGACTCAACATCTAGTAAAGTTGTATTAGGCGGTGAAATGTCTACTCTTTTATCAAACACAGAAGACATACTCGTTGCAGCCGACCCCATCATTTGATTCATCGCCTCTTGTACGGCACTCAATTGTATTTCTCCTAGTTCTTCTGTAGGTGAAGTCCCATCTCCACCTAACATAAGGTCAGCAATGATCGCAGCATCTTGGCTCTTAATAACGAAAAGGTTAGTTCCTTTAAACCCTGTCGTGTAATCTACCTTTACTGCAACATGTGGTGTCGGAAAGCTATCATCTAATGAATCACTATTAATTGCTGAAACCACCGGTGTCGTAATCTCTACTTTTTGATTCAATAAGGAAGATAAAGCTGTAGCAGAACTACCGAATGATATATTGCCTAATTCCCCAATTGCGTCGATTTCGATATCTGACAATATACTTGAGATACCAATTGTATCATTACTGTCACTATACGATTCATCTTCACCTTGCGTTCCGTTAAGTAGAGCATCTATTTCTTCTTGTGAAAGCATATCATCATTATTACTCATCTTCTTCACCCCTTGTTTCACCTAAAACTTGCACAGCCATATGACGCTTCTTTTTACCTGGCTGTACGTAAAATTTAGGTTCATCATTTACAAATAATTTTAATGGTTGATCAATCTCTTGGTTTAACATAATGACATCATCTTCATTTAAATTTAAAAATTCATTAATAGAGATTGTTGATTCACCTAATAAAGCCTTAGTTTCAACGTTAACTTTGTTTAAATTAGTCGCGATATGTTCAAAGTCTTCTGGATTACTTTTGCTAGATTCATTTTGCATCCAATAATGGACCGATAATTTTGAAATAATAGGTTCTAATACCATATGTGGAATACAAATATTCATCATGCCAGAGCTTTCGCCAACTGTCGTATTTAATGAAACGACTACAACAGTTTCATTGGGCGAAACCATCTGTATGAACTGAGGGTTAATTTCAAATTCCTCTAACGTTAAGTCAATTTCAACTAAACTTCCCCAAGCCTCTTCTAGTGATTCAAATGCTTGCTCAAACAATCTAGACATAATTCGGCTTTCAATTTCAGTTAAGTTTTCTACTTTATTCTCACCTTGACCTTCGCCACCTAATGTTCGATCTAGAATTGCATAGGCTATGTTCGGGTTCACCTCGTATAATACTCTACCTTCTAACGGATCGACTGAGAAAATATTTAATACCGTTCGCTGCGGCATTGAGCGAATAAACTCCTCATATGGTACTTGGTCAACAGAGGCAACTGTTACTTCTGCATAAGTTCTAAGCTGACCAGCAAAAAATGAAGTTAACAATCTTGCAAAATTTTCATGAACCCTAGTTAACCCTCGAATCTGATCCTTTGAAAAACGTAAAGCTCTTTTAAAATCATAGTCTCTAATTTTTCGTTCCTCAGTCTGTTGTTCTTTAAGCTCTTCAGCATCCATCTCACCCGTTGAGATTGCTGATAGGAGCGCATCTATTTCTCCTTGGGATAATACATCTTCTGCCATTATTTCACCTCCACATTGGAGTGCCGAGTAATTACTGAACTGTTTTCTCAGTAATATAAATGTCGGTCACTTCTCCTTCATCTAACCGATCATTTAAAGCAGTGGCAACTTCCTCTCTAACAAGATCAAGATTTGTTCTGAAATCTTCACCCTCTAAAACGGTCAACTTTTGA
>NZ_AKIF01000202.1 GCF_000269905.1 Alkalibacillus haloalkaliphilus C5 | reverse complement strand
ATTTACCCACCAACGTTATTTATTGTAGAGCCAAAAGAATCAAGGCCACTAAAGAAAGCTGGTTGTAAGTGTAAAACCTTACGACCAGCTTTTTTATAATAGTTTCGCTTGAACAATGACACGTTGAGTGGAATCAATCGTGCATGTTATAAGGGTAACTATTGATTCATCCTCTTGCACATCCAGTACCGAAATGTCCTCTGGTTCAACAATAAACGTATCGACCACTTCATATTCATATTCCGAATCGTGGGTTTCAACCGTCACTCGATCGCCAATCTCGACTTCATCTAACCGGTTGAAAAGGCGGCCCGACGTTCGACTACGGTGAGCTGCAATACCGATATTACCTACCTCACCAAAAGTAAAACCTTGTGACATTAACCCTGCCCCGACATCTAAATTCTCTTCCGTTGCCCCCTCTAACATGGGGAGAGTTAAGTCAATCTTATCGATATGGATGAGTCCTTGAACTTGTTCATTATTGTGGGTGTTGTCACCTGAAGTGTCATCCACCTCTACCTCAGCTGCATGAACCCGATTTTGTTCATCACTAAATAACTGATCGAGCTCTCTGAAAGATTCAACTAGCTCTCCTTCTTGGTGGCTATAATACTGATTTTGAAAATAAGGGAAGAGAATGACGCTGTGCCTATTATAATAAGTAGTAATCCGAGTATGCGGCGCATAGTTACCCTTCCCCGACTAGTTTACTTCGGCGCTTTGCAAGAATTAACCCTAAACCAGCTAATGCAATGACACCACCGATGATGTAATAAAGGTAAGGGATGGACTCACCTGTTTGTGGGAGAATGCCTAGACCTCCACCAGTGCTTGGTAAAGTACCACCTACCTCTGAATCATCATCATCAATGTCATCTCCCGGTTCAATTGGATCAGCGTTAGCCCAAGTTACCATATTGAATTTCACTTCTAATCCTTGAAATTCATTACCTGACTCCCAAGGGAACTCGACCAAATAAGTAACCTCTTCTTCTGCTCCACTTGCTAAAGACCTTGAATCGTAACCTTCGAATTGACCTAGGCTACCATCATAAAGAACTTGATCATCCTCATCTAATACGACTAGCTCTAGCTGATTAAATAGTTTATCAGACCCTTCTGTTTGAATGGCTTCTGTTTGATAATAGAAGTCCAGACTACCATCATTTATAATTGTTGATGTTCTTTTGAAAGTATCACCCGGCTTTATGTTGGTGACATCAAATAGAATTTCGCTCGGATCTGTTGATATTGATAGAGTCTGTTCATCATTTTCACCAGCATTTACTTGGTTCGCATGTGTAAATACTAATGAAATAAAGACCGTAAAGACTATTATTTTAGCGATCAAGAAATACGATTTCGCTTTCATATCATCACCTTCAGTACTATGGACTCGCCATATATTTTAAGCTGGTGTTTCAGCTTTTTCTGTCTTTTCTTCTTTCTTTTTATTGTTTGATTCTAGTTGTGAGACTCCTTGCCAAATTGCATAACCAGCATATCCCATCAATAACAACCCTGGTAAAATAAGCATTAAAGCTCCACCAAGTTGTGACTGAGCAAAACTAGCAATATATCCTACATAGGGAATTGTAAACCCTGTATATTCCGCTACAACATTATCAGATAACACTAAGTCTCGATCTGGTGCATTGTTATTGTCACCTTTTGTTTCGTACATGACATTATCGCCACTTTCGACAACGTCTACAACTCTGTGAGTGACTAATCGATCTTCCTCCATAAAGGTAATGACATCACCTTCCACAAACCTCGTCATGTCACCATCTGGTATAACTGCGATTACGGAACCAGTTTGAAACTCCGGCTCCATTGAACCTGATAAGACAGTCTTAATTTGATAGCCAAAAATCTCAGGTTCTCCACCAGATGCTTTTACAGAGATAACCGTTACTGCCATTAGTACCACTGCTAAGATTAAGGTAAAGCTTAAAACGCTACTCGTTACTTTTTTTACTGTTTTCATCTTTACTTTCATTACTTATCACCGTCCTCAGACTCATCTTCTTCATCTGGTTTTTCTGGATCGTCTTGACCTTTATCATCGTTACCTTCGTTATCGCCTTCTTTAACCTGTTCATCTTTGTTGTCTTCATCTGATTGATCTTGATCTTCATCCTTTTCCTCTTCTTCTTTGTGTTGTTTTTCTTCAGATTTAGTTTCTTCTTCCCCATCACTGTCTTTCTTTTCATCTTGATCAGATGATTCGTCCTCTTCTTTAGTATCATGGTCTTTTTCTGTTTCTTCAGTTGTATCTTTATCTTCTACTTTTTGTTTTTCTTCCTTGTCGTCTTTCTTCTTGTCGTCCTCTTCTTTTTCACTTTTAGCTGCATTACAATTCAAGTGGACTTTTTCGCTCCATATTTCAGTTCTCTCATCATAGTTATCATCGAAACCTTCCATTTGATAAGCTTTAAATTTATAAAAACCGTCTTCTTCTGCTTCATAAACTAAATCTGTTTTTTCACCATTGTCTAATGGTTTGATATTCCCTTCGTGCACTTCTTTTCCGTGCTTATTCTGTGGATTGCCCTTTTCTGTGAAATAGACTTTAAATTCTGTACTACCAGTCATGTCTTCACCAATATTTTTGATTTCAACACTTATCTCATGAGGAGCACACTCTTTTACGTTTTGAGTGTTTTTACTTGTGAACACTAACTCACTTTGATCCCACCAATAATCAGCAGTAGGAATTGATACAGATGTACTTGATTGAGTACTAAAATAAGCCGATGTATCTGAAGCCAATAGGGAAGCTGACATTACAAGTGCGTAACAGATGACCACCACCTGTATTAAAATTTTCGACTTAAAATGCTTAACCCTGTATTTAGCCATGCGTGTATACCTTTTCACGGCAACCCCTCCTTATAGGACTAGCTTAATTTCTATTTACTTCCTATCATCAATTTACGAGCCTTCATATAAATTCATGATAAGAAATAAATAGGTGGAAAGGTGAGATAAGCTCACCTTTCCATTTGAAGAAATTATTACTTCTCTTGCCCTTCTCCTTGGTAACCTTCAAAAGTCCAATCAAGTTCTAAATCAAGGTCTTGTAAATTGTTTTGTCTTTCACCCGTATCATTAAATCTGAATTGTACATCAAATTCTGCTTTTTCACCTGCTGGGATTCCTGTTACTTCTTCTGGTACATCTTCAAACACTGGGTCTACAGTAATCCACTTACCAAATATTGGCCAAATAATCCACTCCCAATACTCATAGCCTTCTTCAGTCATGATTTCTTCAATATTGACTTTGGTAGCTAAATCTTCTGGTGTTAAATCACGCAAGTCTTTAAGTGATACTTCAAATAAAACTTTATAGTCTTCATCGCCTGTTGTGTTCTTCAAAAACTGAACGTAAAGCTGTTCAGCATACTCATCAGCCAAATCATCTCCAACTTCATGGCCATTGGAGTCTCTTACTGTGTAATCAGTATTAAGGTCAACATAAGCAATATCAAGTGACCCATTATTAAGTAATTCAAAATCTCTAGGCATCCAATCTCCAGGCTTAATATTCTCCATTGGAACTTGCATCTCCGGATTAACATCTAGATTAATTGTCCCTGAAGCAAATGTGTTCGTTTGCTCCGCCGTATCACTAAAGTATGCAAACGTTCCTCCCCCTACTAATGATAGCCCTAGCGCACCTGCTAAAACCCCTGCTCCTAACTTCTTCTTAATACTCATAAAATAAGTTCCTCCTCTTTCTACCCCCAACATGAGGTAAATAATTTTATATTTTAATGAAGCCATGAGCTTCATTAATCACGATTAGACGATCAAGCACCTTATTAACATATTCATCCATTTCTTTAACAAGAACAATTTGTTCGTTATTAAGAATACAATTCACAGTATAGACCTATTTCCTAATTTTGCAAACCTTCAAATTTAACTAAATATTCTCAATAAAGAACAAATAAACTGTTCTGTTCTTTAAAATGCACTATTTCCTTACTTTTTCTCGATTTTATTCTATTTAACGAACAGTG
>NZ_AKIF01000201.1 GCF_000269905.1 Alkalibacillus haloalkaliphilus C5 | reverse complement strand
TATTATTTCAGACCATTCAGTACCTTGTGAATAAAATTCACAAGGTTTTTTTACATTTATAGAGCGATTTTACATAGTTGGCTTAAAAGATGATTATTTCCCTTAATGAGCCATCTTTGCTATGATACAGTTATACTGAAGATATGGAGAGGTTCTATGATGAAAGAGACTGATCTTATTAGTCAAATAACCCCATCTTTTTACCGTCAAAGCTCTGTTGTTACGGGAATTGGCGATGATGGTGCTGTTATTAAGCCGCCTAATGGCCATGAGCTTGTCATTGTAGCTGATGCAATGATTGAGGATGTTCACTTTTCTTTAAATTATATGAACTTATCAGATGTTGGACACCGCGTTCTAGCTGCTAATGTTAGTGATTTAATTGCTATGGGAAGTAAGCCATTATATTACATAATAACCCTTAATGTACCAAGTGATTACAATCATAAAGATATTCAATCGTTATATGATGGTCTGAACGAGTTATCAAAAGTATATAATATGGATTTAATTGGCGGTGACACGACTTCTTCAAATAAACTTATGATATCAATTACTGCTTTTGGATCTGTCTTACCGAACAAAAAAAGATTAAGGTCTCAAGCCGAAGTAGGAGACGTTGTATTTGTTACTGGTTATTTAGGTGAATCAGGTTATGGTTTACATTTATTAAACAAACAAATGAATGAAGACTATTTCATTAACCGTCATAAGCGTCCAGTTCCAAGACAAGATTTTCTGTATGCTTCAGAGCCGCTTAGTAGGGTTTGTTTAAATGATATGAGTGACGGGATTTCGACTGAGTTAAATGAAATTGCAGAAGCATCATTAGTAAATATAGAAATCAATTATGAATCTTTGCCTGTCCATCAAGAGATGAAAAAGCTTAATTCAACATTTCTAAAAGAACTCATTTTATCTGCTGGTGAGGATTTTGAATTAGTCGGGACTTGTTCTGTACAAGAATGGAAACAATTAGAACAGTCTTGTCAAAAGTTGAATGTCCCCATTAAATCAATCGGAACGGTAACAAGCTCATCTTCAACTCCAAAGGTTAATTTAATTGAAGGTGACCAAATAACGCTTTTAGACCGTAAAGGATATGAGCATTCATAATAATTAATAGGTGATTATATATGTACAAGTTCACAACAATAAATGAAAATGAAACGCAACGTTTAGCTAAACAAATAGGAGAGAAGTTAATGCCTAATGATGTGTTGACGTTAGACGGTGATTTAGGCGCTGGTAAAACAACTTTTACTAAAGGTTTAGCAGAAGGTTTAGCTGTAAAGCGAACGGTTAATAGCCCAACTTTTACAATCGTTAAAGAGTATAAAGGCCGTATGCCACTTTACCACATGGATGTGTACCGTTTAGAAGATAGTGAAGAAGATATCGGCTTTGATGACTACTTTAATGCAGAAGGTGTGACCGTAATAGAGTGGTCACAATTTATATTAGACTTTTTACCGGAAGAACGATTACAAATTAATATAAAAAAGATAGATGAGGAGCGACGTGAAATCATATTAACTCCTCATAGTGATCATTTAAATGAATTATGCAAGGAGCTCAAACTATGAACGTGTTAGCGATCGATACTTCAAATCAACCGATGAGTGTTGCAATATTGAAAGATAATCAATTAGCTGCGGAGTTGACGGTGAATGTAAAACGTAATCACTCAATACAACTGATGCCAGCTGTTGATTATATATTTAACCAGGCAAATTTAACGCCGAAAGATTTAAATTTAATAACTATTTCAGAAGGGCCTGGCTCTTACACTGGTTTAAGAATTGGGATGACGACGGCTAAGACGATGGCATGGACATTAAATGTACCCGTTGTCGCAATATCTAGTTTAGAAATGTTAGCAGCTAATTTAACCTATCATAATGGCTATATATGTCCATTTTTTGATGCTAGAAGGGGTAATGTCTTCACAGGACTATATCAAGCTCAAAACGGACAAATAACAAACGTGAAAGATGACCTCAATACATCAATGGAATCTTGGTTAGAACAGTTACAAAATATAGATGAGACCGTTCATTTTATTAGCTCAACGAATCATCAATTTGATGAACTAATAAAAGAGAAACTAGGAGCACAAGCAAATATTATTCAACATTCTATGAATTTACCGAGAGCTAGTATGTTAGCACATTTAGCGCTTGAACGTGAACCGACACCTGTTCATGTGTTAAAACCTCAGTATCATCGAATGGTGGAGGCCGAAGCGAAATGGTTAGAGCAAAATCAAAACAGGTAGAAAAGATGAACAAAACAATAATTCGCAAAATGGAGTTAACGGATTTAGATGATGTTATGAACGTGGAGTTAGCTTCTTTTCAATCCCCTTGGAAGCGAGAAGACTTTGAATTTGACCTCGTGAAAAATCGTTTTTCGCACTATTTAGTTTTGGAAAAAGATGAACGAGTCATTGCTTATTGTGGTGTTTGGATTGTTATGGAGTCAGCACAAATAACAAATATTGCGGTTTTACCAGAAGAACGAGGGCATAAATATGGTGAGAAATTGTTTGAGCAAGTAATGAAAATGACGAAACGATTCGGTGTAGAGGAATTAACGTTAGAAGTACGTGAATCAAATAAAGTTGCGCAAAAGATGTACGAAAAATTTGGACTCGAGATTGTCGGTAGACGTGAAAACTACTACCCAGATCAAGAAGATGCTTATGTAATGTGGGTGAAAATATCATGATAGAAAAAATGAATTGATCTTAGCAATTGAGACAAGTTGTGATGAAACAGCAGCTGCAGTCGTGCAAGGCGGAACAAAGCTGCTTTCAAATGTTGTAGCTACCCAAATGGACATCCACCAAAAGTTTGGTGGTGTAGTACCAGAGGTGGCATCAAGACATCATATCGAACAAATGACTGTCATATTGGAACAAGCGTTAACAGAAGCTGATGTGACGATGGAAAATATTGATGCTGTTGCTGTAACAGAAGGACCAGGCCTTGTTGGTGCATTACTCGTTGGTGTTAATGCGGCTAAAGCATTAGCTTATGCACACGGAAAACCAGTCATTGGTGTACATCATATTGCAGGTCATATATATGCTAACCGATTGGAAAAAGAGTTTGAGTTTCCGTTGTTGTCCTTAGTTGTATCAGGAGGACACACCGAACTCATTTATATGGAAGAACACGGTGAGTATGAGATTATCGGTGAAACACGAGATGATGCAGCAGGAGAAGCGTATGACAAAGTGGCTAAAGCTTTAAGCTTACCTTACCCAGGTGGTCCACAGATTGACCGTTTAGCACAAGAAGGTAAAGATACTTATAACTTTCCACGATCTTATTTAGAGGAAGGTTCATATGATTTTAGCTTCAGCGGTCTTAAAACAGCCGTTATTAACAAGTTGCATCACTTAAGACAAAAAGGTGAAGAGATTGATGTTGAAAATGTCGCCACGTCTTTCCAAGAGAGTGTTATTGATGTGTTAGTTGATAAAACGTATGATGCAGCAAAAGATTACGGCGTTAAACAGTTAATCGTCGCTGGTGGCGTTTCTGCAAATAAGACATTAAGAGCGAGAATGGAACAGCGTTTTGCAGAAACTGATGTCGAATTAACGATCCCGCCATTATATCTATGTACAGATAATGCAGCGATGATTGGTGCTGCGGCTTCTGTTGAGTATCATAAACAAAATTATGCTTCGCTTAACTTAAATGCTAATCCAGGATTAATGATGTAATTGATTACCCACAACTTATACACAAAGTTGTGGGTATTTTTTATAATTTTAGGTGTGACGGTATGTGAACTTGTGTATAATTCTTGTGGACAAAAGTGGTTAATTTTGTGGACTTTGTTAATAAGTCTGTGCAAAACTTGGTGTGTTGGGTACTTGTCTAGTGGATAAACTATACTTATACACAAAAAAGCACTAGGAATGAATTCCAAGTGCTTTATAACTTAAGAACTAGCCTTAAACGACTCGAGCTCTTCTTGTAACGTTTCCCATTCTTCCATGAGTTGTTCTAATGAATCTTGGCTTGTCTTAATCGTATCATTAATTTCTTGCAGGCATGAGTAATCACCGGTTAATTCAGGG
>NZ_AKIF01000200.1 GCF_000269905.1 Alkalibacillus haloalkaliphilus C5 | reverse complement strand
AGTGAAGCATTGAAAGATTTTAAAAAGTATATTATCAATGACAAAATCCAATGGTCAATCGTCTCTGTTCCAACAGAAGCTTGGGCAAAGAAAATTTTCAATACAGATGATGCTGACAAAGCGGTCGAAGATTTGTGGAAGCGAATCTTCCAAATTGTCCGTGTTGATCAAAACGACCCAATTCAAGCTTGGAAAGATCATAATGAGACATTATTCCACATTCGTGATTACTTAAATGACAAGCAATATGATGCATTAGAATATAGCTCTGAATACGTTGATTTAACAGTTAAACTTCCAGAAAACCATGTTTGGGCTGGTGGTGGAGCCGTTGCAGAAACGGGAGCATCATTTAATCCGAACATGCCAACTGAAGAAGTGTTTACAGCACCAGACTTCAGAGGCGTAAACGGAACAGTTCAAAATACGAAACCATTAAACTACAATGGCAATTTAATTGATGATTTTAAATTAACATTTAAAGATGGTGAAGTCGTTGAGTATGAAGCAAGTAAAGGTAAAGAGACGTTGAAACACTTACTTGATTCTGATGAAGGGGCGAAGTATTTAGGTGAAATTGCACTCGTTCCTCACTCATCACCTATTTCACAATCGGAATTAGTCTTCTTTAATACATTGTACGATGAAAACGCTTCATGTCACTTAGCATTAGGCTCTGCTTATCCAACTAACGTTGAAGGTGGCGAAAAGTTAGAAGATGAAGAGTTAAAGGAAAAGGGTATTAATACAAGCCTTATTCACGAAGACTTTATGGTTGGTTCAGCTGATCTAAATGTATATGGTGTTACAAAAGATGGCGATAAAGAACCAATTATTAAACACGGTGAATGGGCAATCAAAGGTGCGTAATCAAGGTGATTAACTATGTCGTTAATAGGGAAAGCAATTAAGTGGTATCGGACAGAGCGGGGGCTCACCCAAGAACAGTTGGCAGATGGCATCTGTTCTGTCACTTACATAAGTAAATTGGAAAACGGTCAAATCGATTTAAAAGAAGATGTGGTCATTCAGTTAACCAATCGACTGCAAATTAATCAGTACCAATTAATTGGTCAACCTAATCAACAGTTTCGTGAAAGGTTGAGTCAATGGTTAAACGATATACATATCTTTCATATCCCTGAGGCACATAAGCATAAAGAACTCATTGAACAAGTGGACAAAGGTTATATGTATATTGAAGATCAATATTTGTACCTCTTGGCTGAATTTGGTTATTGTTTATTAACCGACCAGTTAAAAGAAGCGGATGCGCTGTATGAATTCATTGAGAAAAGACGAATGATTTTTGAAGCTTGTGACCCATTTAGTTTTTATAAGTTCGTCGGCATATATTACCGAAGAAAAGGTCTTTATAACAATGCTATAAGTCACTTGGAGAAAGCTGAAGACATTTTAGGAGATCGTGAAGACCCAGAACTTCACTTAGTGATGGCAACAGTGTACAGTCGTTTAAATGAAATATTAGTATCTAATAAACACGCTCAAAAAGCGTATTCAATCTTCCAAGAGAAATTATTCTATGTAAGAATGATTGATTGCCAAGTGGTGTTAGGAGTAAACTATTGCTTAGTTGGTGATTTCTACTCAGCACAAGCCTATTTTAACAAGCTAAAAGAAGTAGACGGTGAACATCTATTAGGTAAGACGCGAGCGAATATTTATCACCATATCGCTTATATCCACTTTCATAAAAAAGAATTTTGTGAGGCGGAAAGTTATTTTAAGCGAGTATTGCAATTTGATATTAATGAAAGTGATTTTTTAAACTCAAGATACTTGTTATCCTATATTTACTTTTCGACTAATCAATATCACATCGCTAAAGAATACGTTCAAAAAGGTTTGATCTTAGCCTATGAGCACAACCATCAACGTTATCAAATTAAATTTAAAGTGTTAAACATGAGACTAGAAAATGATGATGAAGGCTTATTGAACTACTTAAAACAGAAAGTGATCCCATTCTTTGAAGGTAATGGAGAGAGCATTGAACTAAAGCATTACTATTATTTATACGGCAAGTTGCTGTATCAGTTTAATAGATATAAAAAAGCTGCAGAATACTTTATGTTAGCACGTGATGACTTTATGGTATAAACAAATCCCCAACAAGTGACTACACTCGTTGGGGATTTTGTTTAATTAAAAGTTATATTAGAAAATTAAGTGAGCCATAAATACGATGACTGGTAGTGTAATAGCAGTACGTAGTAAGAAGATCGCAACAAGTCTTCTAAAGTTAATTGGAATATTAGATGCTAATAGCACACCACCGACTTCTGATAAATAAATTAACTGAACAACACTTAAAGCAGCAACGATGAATCGCGTCATTTCATTACCGACTGATTCAATCATTAATGCAGGTAAGAACATGTCTGTAAATCCGATTAAAATCGTTTCTGCAGCAGCCTGAGCTTCAGGTACTTGCATCAATTCTAAAATCGGTACAAACGGTGTACCAATCCATGTGAAGAATGGTGTCATTTCAGCAACAATTAAACCGAGTGTACCAACAGCCATAACGATTGGTAAGACGCCAACCCACATGTCTAAAATATTTTTAGACGCTGCTTTCATGTAACCTGTAATACCTGGAGACTTTTCAGCACGCGTTACAGCCTGCTTATAACCCCATGTAAAAGTATTATAATTACTAGGAACTGACTCGTCTAATTGAGTCTTCTCACCTGTATAGGTCTCATTTGGAATGCGAGATAATGGCGGAATACGTGGCATAATTAATGCCGCGACTAAACCAGCAACGAAAATCGTTCCATAAAGTGGTAGGAACATATGCATTAAGTCAACTTCTTGAATTATTGTGATTGTAAACGTAATAGACACAACCGAGAACGTCGTACCGATCACTGCAGCCTCACGTTTCGTATAGTAACCTTGTTCATATTGTTGATTCGTTAATAGAACACCGACTGTGCCATCACCAAACCATGATGTTAAGTTATCAACGGTTGAACGGCCTGGTAATTTAAAGACTGGGCGCATAATTTTAGCAAATAACGCACCGATTAATTCTAGTAAACCAAAGCTTAGTAATAATGGTAACAATAGTCCTGCAAATAAAAAGACTGTTAATAAAAATGTTAGTAGTCCATCTAATAACATACCGCCAGTATCAGCAGAATAAATACCTTCCCAACCAATTTGAAAGTACGTCAGAATAGCGAAGATCATACCAAGTAGGCGGATGGTAATCCAAACAGGTCCTACATTGAATAAAGTCCCAGCTAACGTATCCTTTGAAAACTTACTTGAATCATTTTGATGCACAAAGTGTGCTATAACTGAAAGAATCGCAGATAACGATATGATTAAAACTATGAGTATAACAGCAAAATCGCCAAGAAATGCTAGTAATTCATTTGCTAATACAGCAACAGGAATGCTTGTCTCCCCACCGTAAGTAATTGGTGTCATGAAGAAGAAAATACCTAATGCCGATAAAATAAGAAACTTTAAATGATATTTTAATGAAATAGATTTTTGTTCCATCAATAGACCTCCCTAACCAAATAATATTATGACATATTCATGTTTATGCAACAAGATGCAAAATTATAACCAAAAAAGTCTGTCAGCTTAGTAGAGGAGAGAAAATAGTTAGTTAGACGAAAAGTTCTCGTTCCGAATGAATTGTTTTCGGAATATAACAATTTAAAATTTTCTGAAAAATAACTTTACATCATATTATAATACAATTATAATAGAATTTGAATGATTAATTTGCCCCGTTTTGAAACATGTAAAAAGAGAGGTAGCGTAAATAGTTTTCGTGATCGGGAGGTTACATAGGTGGAGAAAACTTGTGAAAAACTAGTGATGAGTTTAAATCTGAACTAGGTAGAGATTTATGTTCGAAAGAGAAAAACTTTATCTGTTGGTTGTATCGCGAACATAAAAAAGAGACAAGTCAACAAATAAAACTATAGATCGAACGCCGAACACTGCCTATTGCAGTGTCTTATTTTTATTTAAACTATTTTATTAGTTTAAAGCGTTGACACTAAAAAGGGGTTAGGTGTTAAAATTTAATAGAATTAAAGGTTCAAATATAGTTCCACATATGTTAAGTTAAGTCATTATAAATTAAAAAGGAGTGA
>NZ_AKIF01000199.1 GCF_000269905.1 Alkalibacillus haloalkaliphilus C5 | reverse complement strand
CAAATAACTTATCAAACTTATCGCCATAAACTGCTTTAGCACCTTGAATAAGCTTTAATGGGTCTGCCAAATGTCGCTTACCACGTGGGTGGACATGGACAGTTGCGTTTGGACAACTTTCTAAAAATAAACCAACACCACCTGCATGATCTAAATGAATATGCGTAACAATGATATGCTTAACCTCTTCTGCCTTAAAACCTAATTGTTTCAAACCTTCTAATAAATATGGAACCGAAGGACTGGCGCTCGTTTCAACAACCGTTAGTTCTTCATCATGAATGACATAAGAACCTGTTCTCTTTGGTAACCCTAAATCGTATACATCAATTAATGAAACACCGTTACTTAAATCGATTGGCTTTGTCATAAACTCCCTCTTTCTAATTCTTATAAGTATTTATGTCATTATTTCGACTGAATCATGACAATTCCCTGCTAATTAATCAATTCCCATAGCATTTTTAATTAATTTATGTAATTCTATAAGTAAATTGGACAAAGGAGTGCTGAACTTGTTAGATTTCCTTTTAGGTAATATGTTTTTACTGTTTTGGATTGTATTTTTCATTATCATTTTTGTCATTTTCATTAAAAAAGGCTAAACTATGCCAATCATTCGAATTACTCTGCCGTCAATTTCTAAGCTTGATTCTTTCATACCTAACTTCTTATAAAAGGCTCGAGCCTGTTTATTAGATGGTGATACTCGCAAATGGAATTCTGATACTTGATGTTTTTGAAAAAAATCTCGTGCATAGTTTTGTAAAACAATTCCATACCCTTTCCCCCGTTTGGACGGGATCAAATAATATAGATGAACGTAACCAATCTCTCTTCCATTGTACTCACGAATGGAAAGTTCGATTTGTCCAATTACTTCCTCCTCCTCCTCGACTAAAACAAAGCCATCAGGGTGCTTTGTAATTTTCTCACGTAAAAATTGAAGGTATTCATCAACATCTAAATATTGATTCGTACCAAAGCTAACAAGATAAGAATCACGTCTAAACCGAATCGCAATGTCCCTATGTTCAACTGGATTGATCGGTATGAATTTTATGTTATGTCTATCTTCCACAATCTCACTCCCCTGTACTTATGTGATTCAAACGTTAAGCATCACTTTTAATTATATTTAAGGGTTTTTGGCTTTTATTACGAGAAATAAGCCTTTATACATTTGTTCTACTTCAACTACCTCAAACCCTGCTTCTTTACTTAAAGTTAAAGAATCACGGTTAAGATGACACCCACCCGCGACTTTTTTCCAAAAGGGTGTTAATAAATCTTGCACTTTGCCTACAACCGAGTGGTTCGTTTAAATCGTCTCTTTTCAATTGGATCCATGAAAAGATCATAAATCTTAGGAAACTAACTTACTCATAACTAACCCAACTCTCATGTATAAATTACCAAGTAAATAACGAAGCTAACTTTTAGACACGGTTGAACAACTTTCATTATCATATAAGAAGCAACTTTGGGAGGTAGAACATTGAAGAAAAACTTAATATTTATAACCATTATAACTGTTTTAACTCTACTTGTGGCATGCGGTGGAACAGAAGTTGAAGCTGATTATCAAACAATCGAACTTGATGAAGTTCTCACTAAACAAGATGAAGGTTTTACAATAGTTGACGTACGTGAAGTAAATGAGTACGAAGCAGGTCATATTGACGGTGCAATTAATAAGCCACTTTCTGAAATAAGAGAAGGGAACTTTGAATCACTAGTAGATGACGAGCCTTATGTGATTATTTGCAAAACGGGAAACCGTTCTCAACAAGCTAGTGATCTTTTATCTAAACAAGGTTTTGATGTCATCAATGTCTCAGAAGGAATGAGCTCTTGGCAAGGCGATATCGTACAATAAACTAACGATCAAGCTGGATGAAGTAAAACTTCATTCAGTTTTTTATAAAGTGAATTTGCATTTTAGTCTGAAATTTCCAAATATACATGGTATAATAGTCCTGCATTATTTTACTGGGGGATATTTGGGGGATTTACTATGAAGCCATTAAATTTAAGGCCTGCATCAAAGAGAGATTTTAACTTCATCGATCAGTTGTGCCAGTTAAGTGCTAGTAATCAGGCACAATGGTTAGGTGATCCTAAGGTTAGGAACTTAGAAGATTTACAGGAGAAAATTACTGAGTATGAAAACCTTTTTCACCATTGTATTATGACTATTGAGTTAGACGAGAAGGCTGCTGGGTTTACAGGTCTCCTTTATAAAGAAGGTGACT
Source organism: Alkalibacillus haloalkaliphilus C5 (assembly GCF_000269905.1). Lineage (GTDB taxonomy): Bacteria > Bacillota > Bacilli > Bacillales > Alkalibacillaceae > Alkalibacillus > Alkalibacillus haloalkaliphilus_A. The sequence goes on along the minus strand of NZ_AKIF01000199.1, from coordinate 1,956 downwards.
TAGAAGCGACGATTGTTGGTCCTGTCTTATTAGAGCAATACCACACCAGAGCATTTCTACAAATTGTTTTAGATGAGTTAATGGCTAAGTGTATAAACACGTTTGACACACTTTACATAAATGTAGCCAACCAAAACAAATACCTCATTCAAAGCATTGATGAACAAAAATGGGTTGCTAGTAAAAACTCAGCTAATGACACTCAGTCGTACTCCTTAAATCTAAAACGCGCGCTGACTTTATAGAGTCAACGCGCGTCAATCACTATTCTTCTCCACTTTCTTCTCCACCGTTACCTTCATCTTCATCAATGTCCATTTCGATATTCACATCTTCCTCACCATCATCTTCTTGTTCTCCACCATCACCGAATATCGGGAATACGAAATAAACAATAAAGAATAACAATAGAACAGTAATTATTATTGCTGTAATAGACTTAATAGCTGTTGAGCCTGTACGATCTGGCTCTTCTCTTCTTTCAACATGTTCTTTTCTTTCATCTACCATAATAGAACCTCCTTTAAGTAGGTTGTACTATGGGTTTACCCTCACGTCGACAAATATAAACAAATGATTTAGAAAATAAAATAAGATTATGAGAAAGAATAAAAATTTAATCTCTGTACTTTTTCTATGCTCTTGCCCAAGACTTGTCACGTCTGCCCATCGTTTGAATATGTTAAGGGTGAAGGCAAATGAGGAGGTTGAGAGATGGATAAAAATTATAAAAAGCCACATATGATGCAGCCAATGGGTCAGCACAAACACCCTAAACACCAGCAAATGCACCCGATGCATCACGGACCACACCAACACCATAAAATGGATCCTAAACACCACATGAAAAAAGATCCTAAGCACCACCATCAAAAGATGGACCCTAAACATCACATGAAAAGCATGTTTGATACATGCCATAGTAATCGAATGCACTTAGTTCAAGTTCAAGCACATGACGGGCAAGTCTATGATGGCATTATCGATGGTGTAGGTGAAGACGGCGTCACTTTAATTATGCCATGGGGCGATTTTGATGATATGGATCATGGCTATGATGATCGTATGGGACCAGGTGGCGGATTCGGACCTGGTTATGGACCTGGATATGGTCCTGGGTACGGATTAGGTTATGGCCCTGGTCAATACCCTAGACGTTTCCGTCGTTTTAGAAGACATCGTTTCCCGTTTAGTGGTTTATCACGAATTTTCTTCCCATTCTTTTTATAAACCATTAAACCCACCCATACCGTTAAGCCGTCTCTTTCATTATATGTAAGAGACGGCTTATGAAGGGTGGGTAATTTTAATGGAGGAGGATTTGTTTTATCGCGCATTAGGTGATTCGCTAACTGTCGGTATTGGAAGTTATTTTAATCGGGGCTTTGTCAGCCGTTACGCCCAAATGGCAGTTGAGCAATTAAACCGCCCAGTTCGGACTGAAGTTTTCGCTAAAAATCGGATGACAAGTGGTCAGCTAAGAACTATGATTCACGACCAACACGTTCGTTCTAGATTGATGCACTCTAATATAGTGACGATTACTGTAGGTGGGAACGACTTAATTCAAGCAAACCGAATGTTTTTAAGAACATATAACCCAATCGTGTTTGAGCACGCTGAACAGCAGTTATATGAAAATTTATTGTACATTTTATATGAAATTCAAATTTTAAAATGGTTATATCCTACTTCTTACTTTATTCGTTTAATTGGCTTATACAATCCGTACCCACAACTAGGGTACAGTCAGTTTTGGATTAACCGTTTTAATGATGTTCTAAGGTCGTTACAAACAGATCATATTCGTTATGTTGATATTCTTCCGCACTTTTCAGATGGTGGTCGAAATTTATTAGCATTTGGTAGCGTCCACCCAAACCGAAATGGATATAATCTTATAGCTAAACAGTTAGTTAATTCAGGATTTTCACCTTTAAAGATATAACGTAAATC
>NZ_AKIF01000198.1 GCF_000269905.1 Alkalibacillus haloalkaliphilus C5 | reverse complement strand
TAAAATGTATATATGGGAGCGCCCCAATATACTCACTAAATTCCTTAGGGATAAGTGTGTGTATTGGGGCGCTCCTTTTTTGTTTTTGAAAGGGGGTGGTGTAAATGAACGAGTACATGGATGTTGAACAGTTGAAAGACTACCTAATGGTTTCTAAAGGTTTGATTTACAAGTTAGTAAAGACGAATCAAATTCCGCATAGACGCATTGGTAGTAGGATTATCTTTAAGAAAACTGAGGTTAATAACTGGTTAGATCGTTCTGAACATTAAAAGGGAGGATATCTATTATGTCGAAACTAGAAGCTAATGCTTTATTTTATGCACGTGTTTTAAACATTCCGGTTTTTCCGTTGCACGGTATTGTAGGTGGAAAATGCACTTGTGGGTTTGACTGCTCAAGCCCTGGTAAACACCCAATTCTAAATGGTGGGCCTTATAAAGCAACGAAGGATTATCAGACTATTTTTAACTGGTGGAAACGTTGGCCAAGTGCCAATATAGGTATTCCAACTGGTAGCAGGAGTGGCTTGGTCGTATTAGACATTGATGTAAAAGGCGATGGGTTTAAGACATTAAGCAACCTTATTCGGAAAAATGGAGGCTTTGATCAAACAAACATTGCGTCTACAGGTAGTGGTGGCCTGCATATTCTCTTTCAAAATGAGAGAGGGATTAAAAATAAGGTAAGGTTTGCAAATGGATTGGATTTTAAATCAGAGGGAGGGTATTTTGTTGCTCCACCTTCAAAGCACATCAGTGGTAACTATTACTTGTGGAAGAACTTAAAAGTAGAAGAAGACTTTAGGGTTGCTCAGTTACCACCTTGGTTAAAAAAGGTAATTACAGATGATCGAAGTTTCACTTTTAATACGAGAAAAAGTAAGTATTCGGATATCAGTAAAGGAGTCAAAGAAGGCCAGCGTAATAACAGCTTAGCTTCTTTAGTTGGCTACTTGTTAAATAAAGGTGTTGATTCAGAGGTAACACTAAATTTAGCAAGAGGTTGGAACTACATGAACACACCCCCTATGAATAATTTCGAGTTGGAAAAAACCTTTAAGAGTATTCTCAAGTTGCATCAGAAGGAGGGGTGAAGTTGTCTAAAAATAAGAAGTCAGAAGCCCACCTTATTCTAGAGAGCTTACCAGATTTAGAACTGTTTAAGTCAGAACTAGAAATGGGTTATGCAAAGGTTGTTGTAAATAACAATAAAAAGATTCTACCTCTTCAATCTGAAGAGTTCAAAAGGTATTTAATTTACTTATATATGACCGCCACTGATAACATTTCAGCACCTAAAAAGACAGCGATAGACGAAGTTGTCAGTACCTTAGAAGCAAAAGCATTTATAGAAGGTAAGTTGGAATCCTTATATAGAAGGGTTGCGAAAGTGGAAGATAAGATTTACTTAGATTTATGTAACTCAAAGAATGAAGTAGTTGAGGTATCTAAGGATGGCTGGTCAATTGTTCGAAATCCAGAAGTAAATTTTATAAGAACAAAGTCTATGTTGCCTTTACCAAGGCCAAAAGTGGATGGAAAACTAGAGTTATTAAAAGAGTTCATAAATTTTAGAACAGAAGATGATTTTAAGTTACTAACAGGTTGGTTATTATCTGCTTTTAGAACTGATATGCCGTTGCCAATACTTATTCTAAACGGTGAGCAAGGAAGTGCGAAAAGTACAACGACCAAAGTGTTGAATAGATTAATAGATTATTCAGAGATTCCAGTTCGAACATTACCTAATAATGAACAAGATCTAGCCATAGCTGCTTTTCATACTTGGTTACTTTCCTTCGATAATGTAAGTGGATTAACCGGAAGGATGAGTGATAGCTTGTGTAAAATGTCGACTGGTGGAGCTCAAACTACTAGAAAATTATTCGAAAATTACGGGGAAGCCGTTTTGAAATATAGACGGCCAGTTATCTTAAATGGAATAGGAGATATCGCTCAAAGGCAAGACTTGTTAGACCGGGCTGTAGTAAATAATCTACCTTCTATCAATCAAGAAAACAGGCAATTTGAAAAGGATTTTTGGCAACGCTTTGAGAAAGAATGGCCTTTTATCTTGGGTGGTATTATGAATACGCTTAGCGTTGCACTAAAGTCTGAGGGTAGTGTGCATCTTGATGAAAAGCCAAGGATGGCTGATTTCGTAAGGTGGGTAACAGCTGCAGAAGGATACCTAGGTTGGCCTAATGGAGAATTCTTGAATATTTACGAAAATAACAAGGACTTTATCGTGAAAGATGTAGTGTACTCTGATCCATTTGGTTTTGCCGTATTAACTTTAATGGAAGAAAGAGATGAATGGGAAGGTAATGTTAATGACTTATTAAGTGCACTAGAGCGACATATATTCAAAAAACACATTGAATACAAAGATTGGCCGACCGAAAGAAAGGTTAGAGAGAGGTTAAGTCGACTTAGCCCTGGGTTAAGGCGTTGCGGTATATACTATACAAGTTCTACTAATAAGTGTAGTAGGTACCTAAAATTAAAACGAAATAAATAAAAAGCATCACCTTTGTATATAGGGTAGAAGGTGATGCCTAAATAAAAAACCTAACACAATTTTACAGGAGGATATGCATGTATAGCAATAGAAATGTAGTAGAAACTGATCACAAAAGGCAGAAAGCAATTGAGTTAATTGCGACTTTGATCCAACGATATTATATGAATAAATCAAATGAACAAAAAGAGAGTAAATAATTTACCTTGATACAATATCGTCATCATCGTCATCATCGTCACACTCAAAGTGTAGATTAGATGGACAAAATGACGATGATGACGATAATTACTATAAATTGAGTTTTTAAGAATATTACATTAGTGCTATGTAACTAAGTTATACCTGTTTGGAGTGGTAATTAATGGGCCATGGTTTAAGAGCGGCAATTTATATAAGGGTATCTACAGAAGAGCAAAAGAAAGGGTATTCTTTAGAAGCTCAAGAAGAAACGTTGAAGGAGTACGCTGCAAAAAAATCTTATCAGGTTGTAGATGTTTATAGTGATGGTGGCTTTTCTGGAAAAGACTTTAATAGACCAGCGTTTCGTAGAATGATGAATGATATTGAAGAAGATAAGGTCGATATAATTTTAGTATGGAAGGTTGATAGGCTATCTAGAAGTACATCTGATGTTACAACACTTATAGATAAAGTGTTAACACCCAAGGATAAGAGTATTGTTTTAGCGGCAATAGACATGAACTCAAGTGACAGTGTTGGAAAAATGTTTATTTCAATGTTAGGTGTCTTCGCTGCATATGAAAGAGCGACAATTATCGATAGGGTTAGCTCTGGCATGAATCAAAGAGCTAAACAAGGTTATCGAAACGGTGGATTGGTTTTAGGTTACGATTCTGTTGATGGTGAGTTAGTGATTAATAAGGAAGAAGCTAAAATTGTGAAGGAAATCTTTGAGTTGAGAGCAGGATACCATGGATATAAAGCTATTGCGATTAAAATGAATGAATGGGGTTATAAAACAAAGAGGGATAATCAATTTACTATTAACTCTGTAAAAACAATTATAAACTCACCTTTATATGTTGGAAAGATAAGGTGGGGGCAATATAGAGACTGGTCGAACAAAAGACGTAATGGGAAAAGCGAACCATTATTGGTTGAAGGAAGGCATGAACCTATAATATCACAGGATCTATGGAAACAGGTTCAAATTGTTAACTCAGAAAATAATAGAAATTTTAACAACAGGAGCCGACAAAAGAATCATAAATTACTGTTGAGTGGGGTCATTAGATGTCCTCAATGTGGTGCTGGAACTGTTTTCAGTAAGTCTAAAAGAAAAAAAGGTGGATATTATTACTATTACATGTGTCAAAGGTCGCATAATGGTGGCAAGAAATCATGTCGTTCAAACTTAATTAGAAAAGATGTGATTGAACCTCAAGTAATCAATTTATTCAAATCACTATTACAAATGGAGAAACAATTAATTGATGAGGTTTTATTTATGGTTAATGAACAGAAAGAAGAAGGGAATGGATTTCTAGAGGAGCTAAAAATTAAGCAAGATAAACTCCAGGAGTTAGGTGATAGGCGTAACAAGTTGGATAACGATTATTTTTCAGAAAAAATTTCACCGGAAACATATAATAGACTTATGAGAAAACTGGAGAATGAAATTAATGAATTAAATGACGTAATACAGAAATTCGAGGATCATAATAAAGAGAAGGAAGTAAGTCTAT
>NZ_AKIF01000197.1 GCF_000269905.1 Alkalibacillus haloalkaliphilus C5 | reverse complement strand
CTCTTTACAAACCGCTGGTCGGTATGTAAAATGAAAGAGGAATGGAAAATCATTAAAAAGTGGAAAGGTACTAATTGTAATATTGTTGACCAAAACAACGGTGAGCTCAAATGCAATAGGATATTTGATGTTTGAATAAAGGAGATGAACCTGTTGGTCTTGAATGATACAGAAATCGAGAATGAAATAGCAGCATTTATTAAAGGGTGGGGGTATTGCAGAAAGTTACCTGATACGGAAATAAAAACAAAAGGACTTGTAAAAAAAGTAAACTTTGGAGCTCATGTCTATGGACGTGAACTGGAATATTTTCATTTTTATAAAGCTAACAAGTTGCCGGAAGACTTCAAGTGCATTAAAAAACCTCATTGGACAACGCTCTTTTCCCACAAAGAAAAAGTTATTAAAGAAATGGAGGATTTGGGTTATGAGTTGCGTGCAAATGAGTATTTGATGAGATTATCCCCAATAAAGAAAGCAGAGTCATATAATAATCATGTTGCGGAGAAAGTAAATACGAAGAAACAAGCAGAGAAGATCAATGAATATCTTGGATTTGAAAAGTTCAATCCAAATCGAATCGACGATCCCAATATTCAATATTATTTTATTAAAACTGATAATAAACCGTTTGTACAGGGGTGATATCTATAATGGATGGTTATTCCTGCTTGGATCGAATCCATACGGATGAAGATTATCGGGGTATGGGATTAGCAGCAAGTCTCTGTTGCGCCATGCTGGATGGCTGTCAAAAGAATGGGGTAACAGGAAATATTTTAGGTTCAAGTGAAATGGGGTTCTACTTATATAAAAAGCTTGGATATGAAGCAGTAATTCCGATGTATGTTTTTGAAAAGAAATAGCAATACTTGAGTGCTGCTATGAATCCTTCAAAAAAGCGTGATCCACTGCTTATACACTTGTTTTGCCCGTTTATAAACCGTAAGTCGGTATGTGAAAATTACTTTAACAAGAAATCTAATAGTAAAGGATGAAATGAATTGGACCGGGAAACGAAACGAAGAAAGACAAGAAAATTATTATTGGATGAAACAAAAGCGTTAGTACAAGAAAAGGGCTGTAATTATATGACCCTAAATGACATTATCAAACGTACAGGACTTTCCAAAGGAGCGATATACCATTACGTAAAAAGCAAGGATGAACTGTTGGCGTTAGTTTTAGAGGAGAGGATGGCAGAAATCAATGATCGTTTTTTTGCTAAAGTAAAACAGGGAAGACGGGAGTTTGATGGACCTTTGCAGGAAATCGTAAAAAAATTGCCATCACTGCAGGATCCCCATGAGGCAACAAATCAAATTTTTCTCTATTTGATATCGAAGAACGATCAGCCAGCTGTAAGTGAGATTATCAATAAATTTTACGATCAGGCTGTGCAATTGTCCAAACAGTGGATTACAGCCGGTCAGGATGCCGGGGTCATCTCGCGGGCGGTTCATACAGATAAGACAGCTGAGTTATTTATGTTGATTTCCTATGGGTTCCGTATGCGCAGTTCCATCTCCGAAAATGCTCATGCATTTAATGCAGACGATTTTTCAATCCTTATGGCAGATTTGCTGCAATCAAAATAATGGAAAGCGTGAAAGGAGGGAATCGGATTGATTACTATTTTCGTATTGTTTGGCAGTTTTGCTGTACTGATGCTTTTGTCACGCACAGGCATATTTTTTCTGCATCGGTCAAAAAGGGAGTTAGCTGCCTTTGCGATGTCTATTTTCCTTATATTTTTCGGTATCAGTCATTTTTTTCTGTATGATAAGATGATCCTTATGATACCTCAATTTATACCTTATCCAGGATTTATTATTTATCTGACTGGCGTCATTGAGATCATACTGGCTATAGGTCTAATCAGTCCAAGAACCCGCAGGCTGTCAGGTATATTAATCGCATTATATTTCATTACAGTTTTCCCGGCCAATGTGTGGAAGCGATGAGTGACAGTGAAATTGAAATACCAGGTTCTTTCAATTCTCCTGTGATGTCCTGGGTTAGATTATTATTTCAGCCAATATTCATCGTATGGGCAATATATTGCAGTAAAATGATCAAAGTTAAACATACAAAGATCCGATATCAAGCTTGAAGAAGAACACCCGGTCTTTTTGGAAAATACCAGTTAATTGAATAAAAAACGATGACAAGAAAATAAATTATTTATTTTGACCAGGATTTTATTTTTTCAAATCTGGGAGAATAAATGGGTTATCCTGACCATGGAACCAAAAATAGTGCGTTAGACTTTAGCCTTTTTAAGTAGTGGAGAATCGCTTGGATTCTCGCTGTTAGGAATATGTGAAATGAATGAGAACGTGATGTCTTTTAGTGACTTGTTCTCAATATCGATACGGTCGATTGAAGCGACTAACAATTGTCTAAATTCATGAACATCTAACTTGTTCTTGAGGTTGAGAAATTCAATTAACTGAACTTTAACAAACTCTTCTTCAACGATGACAAGCACCTTATTAACACTTTTATACCCTAATACGATTCCTCCGTTAAAACGACCTTCACGTGTTCGTTGAGTCATACCCATTTTAACGTTTTCTGCCAGCTCTCCTCGTTGATATTGAGCAACTGATGAAAGAATATTGAATTGTAAATTAGCATGGGCAGGTCCATACACACCTTCTTTAATTGAGTGGAAAGTCACATTTAAATTAGAAATATCTTCAACAAGCTTTAAGGAGTCGGATAAATTTCTGCTTAGACGAGACACTTTGTAAGTGATTACAGCAGTCTATCATGTGATTAAGAGCTTTTCGACAGGAATGAGGGATAGCGCTTTTTCCAAATAGCTAATTACTTTGAAACTAGCTCGTGATCTTTAGGGAGGACAATATCCTAATCTTAAATTAAATTTTAATAAGAGACGTGCCTGATGTAGACATCGGAGTAAAGCAATAACATCATGACGATAAAAGCATCCAGTTGTCTTCCAAAAAGTTGGAGACTCTACTACAGTTACAGTAGCTTGTTAGCTTTAATTTAGTGGGTTCAGCATCTTTCCAATTGACCTCCTGGTTTTGTATTAATAGTCGCACTATTTATCTTTCGGTTCACTCTCAGATATCAGTTGATCAATTCTGGTTCTTCCCCATTCATACATCATCTCTATGATAGGTAGAAGAGTAAACCCGACTTCTGTCAGATAATATTCAACTTGTGGTGGAGAAACAGGATACACTTTCCGATCAATTAATCCATCCTTCATCAGCTCTTTTAGTTGATTGGATAATGTTTTATGAGAAATATCCGTAAATAAACGTTTTAGATCGCTGTATCTGGTAGCGCCGTCAATCCCTAAATGATATAAGATAACAATTTTCCATTTACCGCTAAACATTGACAATGTATACTCTTTAGCGCAATGATAATCGCCATTTTCTAAGCGCTTTCTGATACTTTCTCTAAGAGTTTCTGCCATTTTAATAACTTCCCTTCTTTGTATAACACTTAATAGAATAATCCGTATCTTTCGGACAATAGTTGAAGCTAAAAACCAACAAAGTCAGCAATAGGAAAATGCCCCCCTTCCTTTAATGAATGGGGGTGCATTATTACAGCTTCCTTGTATTGGCAAGGACAAAGGTGTAATCATTTTACTACTAAATTACATGGTAATTCAACTTAAAAATCAATTAGCAGTTATTCAGCCCACTTCGTCAATCCAGCAGGACTCGTACCAGCCATGTAACCACCGTCAATAGTAATGTTTTGGCCAGTGAGGTACAAACAGTCATTCGAAGACAAAGCGTGAATAATAACGACAGTCTCTTCTGTCTCCATGAATCGTCCTAAAGGCCAAGCGTATTTTGCAATCTTAAGCTCGGTCTCAACACCTTCTGCGTAAAACATCGGGAGTTTTGAAGATTTACCTTAATTGTTTCTTTGCTTCGATAAACAAACTATCAAGAGTTAATTGAAATAATCAGCTTTATTACAAAATCCTGATTTACTATCGATGAAATATTTAGACAAATCAAATTGTAATAGAATAACCATTTTGTTGTATTTGTGAAATTTCAATTAATAGCTGGAAAATAAAACATTGAAAACTTGGTTTTCGAGGAATATCATGTCTTATCAAATTACATGAACTTACGAATAATTCATCAGTTATTACCACTTTTCCTTTGGAATCTTAAATTCAAAAAAGATCCTTCCCCAATATCGGAGTCATCCCATTACAAAATCATTTATGAATTTTCTATTAAAAATTAACGGGGAAATCATAAAGATTTCCCCG
>NZ_AKIF01000196.1 GCF_000269905.1 Alkalibacillus haloalkaliphilus C5 | reverse complement strand
CCCTACGAAATCATCAATCGCTGCGATCGTTAGAGGTGATGAATTAGTAACACCTTATGGAGATACAGAAATTAAAGAAGGTGACTTTCTATACATCCTCGTTTCCAAAAAATATCACTCACAATTAATGAAAGTTTTAAACAAAAAGAAGGACCAAGCGAAATAATCACTTGGTCCTTCTTTTATATTTATAGGGAGATATTTACGAGCTATTAAATATAAGATAACACAAATCCCCCCGTTATGAAGTTACGGTCGAGTTAATTGTTTATTACAAATGTTACAGTTTACAAAATAGTTAGAATGATAATTGAGCCAATAAAAACTAAAACAAACAAACCAACATAAATTAAAACTAAATTAGGTATATTTCGACGTAATGATTCTTGTTCATAATGGTGTGAACGCTCTAACTCCTCATCAGGTGTCGCCCCTCTTTTTTCATACTCTTTAATTTGTCGATCATGATTTTTAGCAATGTTCAAGGTGATCGTTAAAGCTATAACAAATAATAAACCAATAACAATTAATAGAATCGTAAGCATTTCCATTTCCATTGCCCTCCTTACATAGTGAAAGACGGTTCGTAAATGAACCGTCCCACTTTAATAATCCTATGATTATACGATTGTTGTCAATTGATACGTGTCTTTACCTAAAGATTTTGCATCATACAATGCGCTATCAGCAAATTTAATTAATTCATCATTTGTCACTTGTTCAGAGTCAGGAAGCGCAACGCCGATACTTGTTGTAACTGCAAATTCCTCACCGCTAACATCCCACTCTTGCTCAACAACTCTTCTTACGCGATGAACAACTTCTAAAGCATCTTTCTTTGAAGTTATATTCGTCAATAAAGCGATGAACTCATCTCCGCCCATTCTGGCAATGAAGTCTGATTCTCTCAAACTACTTTGAATGCGCTTTCCAAACTCCTTAATGACTTCATCGCCAATATCATGACCATGCTCATCATTAATAGTTTTGAAATTATCAATATCAAGCATCATCACTGCAAAACCTTTTCCACTCTTTTGATACTCATTTAGATGATCAGATAAATTTGACTGAAATAATCTTCGGTTAGGCAACTCTGTTAAAGGATCATGATAAGCGAACATTTTTAACTGTTCCTCATAAGCCTTTCGCTCGGAAATGTTACGCGTTACAACGACCATCTGATGAAAATGGCCATTATCGTCATAAATCGCTTCCCTTGCAATTCAAACCACAACCAACCTTTTTCTTGATGGTATTGTCTGAACTCTAACGATATAGGATCGCCTGTTTCTTGTGCATGATCAAATGAGTGTAATACGCCTTTAAAGTCTTCTTCATGTAAATTGTGTAACAACGATCGGCCAACGTAATGTTCAGGGCTATAACCTAAAACGTTACCATATGAAGGCGAAGCGTAAGTGATCATCCCTTCACCATCAACTAATGTAATTAGATCGTGTGAGCTTTCAGCAATCATACGGAAGCGTTCTTCATTTTTAGAAAGTGTTCTCTCAGCATAACGCTGCTCAGTTATATCTTTTATAACGACGTAAACACCGGTAACTTGACCTTCCACTACAACTGGTGTCATCGTAATATCTAAATCTAGTTGCATTCCACTCGCATTATATGTATTTACCTCGAAGTTTTGCGGTTTTTTTCGTAAAGTTTGAACGAAACATTTCTTCAACTGACGTTTTATACTTGAATCGACAAACTTAAAAGCAGATTGATTTAACAATTGTTCTTTAGGGTATCCAGATAACTCCTCAAATGCGTTGTTTACTTCAATTAAGTTACCGTTATAATCAATAGAAAAAATGGCGTCTGCATTATCTAGAAAGAGTGATTTATAACGTTGTTTACTTAATTCTAACCGACGTTTAGAATCTTCTCTAGCAAGTTCTGCCTCTTTAAACTCCGTAATGTCCCTTACAACTGCAACAATATGAGTACACTCACCAAGTTCATTCAAAAGAGGTGTTAAGTTCGTTTCACTTATATATTCCTCATCGTCATTTGCATGAAAAGTGTCTTCATACGAAATTTTCTTCTGTTCTTGAGCTGATTGTTTGTATTTATTTAATAAAAACACAGCTTGTTCTTCTGGTAAGGCATCTAATAAGTTTTTACCAATCACATTCTCAGTTAACCCAGTTCGCCTCATTGCTGATTCATTTATAAACTCATAAACAAAGCGTCCTTCTCCCTCAATCCTCATCACAAACACCATACTATCGAATCCACTCATTAAGACCTGGTTCAACAACTGATTATTCAACATAAATTTAAGCCCCCAAAACGTTCAGACACCCGAGTTTATTGACGTATTTTTCAAAATATATTTACTAATTAATATTTTACGATACTCACAGAGAAAAATCTACCAATTATACATACTTTTTACCTACAACAAAAGACATATTTCTACAGTCTGCATCAACTTAATGACATCCCATGTATACCTATTATTTTTTAACAAAAACTGTATAAGAAAACTTTAGGAAGGTGGTTTCATTATGAATATAGATGGTTTACCAGAAGAGTCAGTACCTGTATGGAAAGAATCAATGGAAAAGTACCAACTTGAGACATTACAAGGCGACCATAAAACTGACATTGTCATTGTAGGGGGTGGAATCACTGGAATTACTGCAGCTTATTTGCTCGCCAAATCTGGAAAAGAGATCACACTTATTGACGCTGGACATCTCGTGCAAGGGACAACTTTACATACAACTGCAAAAGTTACCGCCCAACACAACCTTATATATGATGAACTTTTAAAACATTTTAATTACCAAATTGCACGTGGTTACTATGAGGCAAATAAAGATGCTATGAACTTATTTGAACAAATTATTCAAGATGAACAAATTGAATGTGACTGGGAAACTCATGACGCTTATCTATACTCAACATCAGGTGAATACGCAAAGAAAATCGAGGATGAATATAAAGCTTATCAAAATTTGAACATTAACGGGAAGATTACAGAATCGATCCCTTTCAACATTGAAATAGAAAATGCCTTATATATGAAAGATCAATACCAATTTAATCCGACTAAATACCTGAATAGACTTGTTCAAATCATCCAAGATAAAGGTGTAAAACTGTACGAAAATACCGTCGCTGTTAATGTAGAATCAACAGAGCAATCAGCAACTGTTATAACTCGCGATGGTCATAAAATAGAAGGGAAATATGTACTATCTTGTACCCACTTTCCTTTTTATGAAGGTAAAGGCCTTTATTCTGGTAAACTACATGCTAAAAGGTCTTACGTCATTGCTTTTCCAAATCAAAACCCTTATCCAGGTGGCATGTATTTAAGTGTAGACGAACCAAGTCGATCGATTAGACATGCAACGATTAATAATCAAGACTACATTTTGTTTGGTGGTGAGAGTCATAAAGTTGGGCAAGGAAAAAACTTGCATAAACATTATTTAAACTTAAAACGATCAGCAGAAGAGATTTTTGGCAAAGTCCCAATTGAATATCGTTGGTCGACACAAGACTTAGTAACACTAGATAAGCTTCCTTATGTAGGACCTGTTACAAAAGACGAACCTCGTGTTTTAATTGCAACAGGTTACCGCAAATGGGGTATGACGAATAGTACTGCTGCTGCAAAGCTTATGGCTGACAAAGTAATCGGTAATTCAAATCCTTATGAAGAAGTGTACAACCCTTCTCGTTTTAATGCTGACCCAAGTTTGAAAAAGTTCTTCACAGAGAACTTTGACTTAACGAAACATTTAATAAAAGGAAAACTAGAGTTTCCAAAAAATGAAGTTGAAGATTTGAAACAAGGCGAAGCAACAACATTTCTTATGAATGGCCAACGAAAAGGTGCTTATAAGCATGACGATCACACAGTCTACATTGTTGATACAACCTGTACACATGCCGGATGTGAAGTGAACTGGAATGACGCAGAAAATACTTGGGATTGCCCTTGTCATGGTTCGCGCTATTCCTATAAAGGTGAAGTCATAGAAGGACCTGCTGAAAAAGATCTAAAGAATTACGATTTCAGAATGCTTGATATTTTGAAAGACGATGAATCAGGATATTAATTTATCGGCGTTCACCGGAAAAATTTTATTTTCGCCGGTATATTTAAAAATTCGCTGATTTACCATAATTTGAAAGAGCTTGGTTCGCCCAAGCTCTTTTCTTATTAATAACATTGGAAAGAATCAATTCTTTCTAAATCAACTCCGTAATAAACCCAGAAGAATCCAGTCCATCGGTAACCTGAGACTGCCAAGG
>NZ_AKIF01000195.1 GCF_000269905.1 Alkalibacillus haloalkaliphilus C5 | reverse complement strand
GTTTGTAAAGAGTATAATTACATAGAAGTTTGACACTATTTCCAAGAAGCACGGGGACGGTTCTACCGCTTCCATGCCTCAAAAAGGAAGCATGAGAACCGTCCCCGTGCGTCTATTGTTGAATTTATAAAAGGGGCAGGGTTGTTGAATTAGGAAACATCAGAGTAACAAAGGGGGTTAAACAAAATGGAAATTAAGGTGGGAAAAAGGACAATTACTCCAAAATCAATATTTAATATAATGTTTATATTGGTTTTAATTGCTACAATCGCTCAAATGATAATAAATGTAACCTCGGATAGGAACTTGATAACAGGAATGGTTATTTTTTCGGCCTGTGCAACTGGTTTATGCTATTATTTTAGTAAAGAAGATAATTAAACTATCGGGTGCTTATCTACAGTAACATCGAAAAAAGATTGATAGAATGCACCCTTTATTTTTGTGTACATGAATGCGTAGTTAAGTGGTTAAGAACTTGACGTGGAGCCTCTTTGTCTTGAAAGGCTGAAGAAGGGTTTCATCAGGCAGCCAAGCCTATCATACCCACCTCTCCACGTAAAGTCCTATGTTTGTCTACGTTGAATACTATAAAAAATTACTGTAGATAATGTTTCCACGAAGATAAAAATCAACCAATTTTAGTATCTTAAAATACGATTAATACGGTGGGAAAACATACTGTAGATAAGGGTGCAATAGTAAAACAAGGTGATCCAAGTGGTATCGCCTTTTTCTTATGGCTAAAATTTCGTTTTGGTTTTTGGAATATTATGTTAGTGTGTAGATAGAAGTTGTTAAGCTAACGGGGCAAATAAATGAATAACTTTATGTTAAGAAACAAAAATTCATTTAGAAAATTTGGGTGAGTTTGTGAAGTATTGGACGGGGTTCAAGGGGTATGCAAGCCACACAAGTATAATGGTGAACTACTGTATCGAGAGTTTTCAATTGGGTGGAGGACGAAAAGATGTCAATTAATATAGAGCATTTTTTGAAGCCAGTTAAAGCGGATACAAGATATAATGATGCAGACATGGGAAGTGAAGCACAGAAGTTTTATAAAGAGTATTTTTCTGATTCGATCAATAACGAGAGAGGCGAAACTTGGTGTACACCGATAGCCTTATTGGAAAACATCTATGATTTTAGGTATAAAATAATCGATAAGGGTTCATTAAAGTTAAAGCAATATAAAATAGAACTAATTTCCAATATTTCAAGCAATATTATCGAGGGCAAGAAAATAGGAGTTGATTATCATTGTCTTGCAAACTTTGGTTGTTTGCCATATGAACTAAATAAGTGGCGAGGTAGTGAAGACTATATAAAGAAGAGAAATAATCTTCGCCTTCGTCTGAATCTCTATAATCGTTCACGTTTAGGAGACTTCCCTGACCTATTTTTTATTTGTGTCAAAAGCTATTTAACAAATAATCCAGAACTTGGCTATGATCCGGAAATAGAAGGAAAGAAACTCAAGGAATTTGACTGGTGGTTTGAGAAAATCGGTGGAGGTAAAAAATGCACTTGGGAAGACTTTGTGAACAAAATGGATTTGAAAGGCAGCTTTGTAGACGCCAATTACGAAGTCGTGAAATTATTTGACCATAAAATAGGCGAACCCTTTCCAAATCTGCAAGTCATCAAAGAAACAGGAAATAATTATACAATTGATAATCTGACCGAAATATTGAGTGAAAACACTCCAATTAAGACCTGCATTGAGAATATCTATAAAATATGGAATAATCGTGCTGCTCATTTTGAAAAATTTTAACTAAGAGGAAGCAGGGGGACGGTTCTCCGTAGCTTTTCTAACCATATCGAACTGGTAATAAAAGGGGAAATCTGTTTACATTGTTCAATTCACTATTTTTTCGACGACCTTTTGTTTAATCGCAATAATAAGGAAAATTAAAAGACCGTAAACTGCCAACACGACTATCAGACATTGTATAAGGAATGCAAGGTCCGGAGAAAAAAGACCTAATGTCTTCCAAGAAATCCCCATACTGAATGTAAATAATGGAATGAATCCTACAGCGATTAAAACGTGAAGAACACCAATTGGAACCCAAACTATTTTATTTATATTTTTTTTACGTTTCAAACAAATTAAACTTATAGAGAAAATAATGGATAATAACAATATCACACTAAGCGCAATCCACTGGGTACTAACGTTTAGCGGAATTAACTCTGGTTTTTCACCTTTTATAATGGATCGAATTCCCTCCATCATACTTAAATAAGCAACTGCTTCCAATTCATGGTATTTATTCGTCAAAAGAACAGCACCTAGATCTTCTTCAGGCATAAAGAAGATTTCAGATCTATATTCTGACGTTGCACCAGTATGATAGGGATATCTATTATCGTTTTTAGAGAAATGCCAGCCTAATCCATATCGTTGATCGCTTTCTGGTGGCATACGTAATTGTTTTAAGCTTTGCTCATTTATTAGTTCTCCCCCATAAAGCATGAATTCTATAAACTTAATAAGGTCACTGGAGGTTGAGGTCATATAACCATACGGCGCTCCCGAATGATCATACCATCCATCTCCTTTAACAGGTTTGCCAAACCATGAATGATATCCGGGTACAAACCCTTTTTCAATCGCGCTTTCATAGTCAGCAGTAGTGTTTTTCATAGCAAGAGGAGAAAATATACGGTTATCCATAAAGGATGAGAATGTTTGATTCGACACCTCTTCAATAATAGCTCCTAAAAGCAGATAGTTGGCTGAGTTATATTCATATATCTCTTCAGGATCATGACTTAACTTTACTCCGCTTAGTTCTTTAACAGCTTGAGTGATACCATTTTCCTTATCACGATCTTGTTGATCTGTCGCTTTCAGCCCCTCATAAGCACTAATCCCACTTGTTTGTTCTAATAGATGACGTACTGTTATTGATTTTTTACTATCGGTTTGATAGGTAAACCAAGGGATATAAGTATCTATTGGTTCATCTAGCTTTATTTTTCCTTCTTCTACTAACACCATAATTCCAAGAGATGTTAAAGGCTTACTTACCGAACCTATTAGAAAAGAAGTTTCTTCACTGACAGGTGAACCGTCACTCATTATCCCCCAGCTATCTTGAAAGATAGTATTACCGTTATGTACGACTGCTAACGTAGCACCAGGAATATTATATTCCTCCAGTGCCTTATTCATAAAAGTCTTGATTTGATAAGAAGTATTACTCTCTTCAACTGCAAAAGTATGGGAAGTAGTGAAGAGCAATAAGGCAAATAAAATTAATACTATTTTTTTCAAATGATTTCCTCCTTATTCTATTTATAGTATTTTAATAAGCTTCAATCAGAATCAGACTTATTTATATAAAGCTCAAGAAGTTCGGTTAACAGTCTATATGGTTGGTCAATATCAAATTGATCATCAACAATTTTCTGTAGTGCCAGCCCATCAAAACAAGCCAATAATATACTCGAAAGTGCAGATGCATCTTGAGAATTACCTACTATGTGTTGCATAGGCTCGGACAGACTCTTTCTCCCATTTTTTAGAATAGACTCTACTTGCTTTTCAAGATGACCTCCTTTATCTTTTATCCCTAAAGAATAAATTTCATATCTCCAACGATACCAATCCGAATTCCTTTCTGCCCTGGTTTTAATTTCATGTAAAACTTCCTCCAGGCTTACTGAGTCTCCTGGATGTCCGTCATATTTCCTTTGGTAATAGGTTTGGACTTCCTGTTGTACAGAAAGCAAAAGTTCCTCTTTATTTTTAAAATAATAATGAACAAGTCCGGTTGTTATATTTGCTTCATTTGCGATATCCTTTATAGAAGCATTCAGATATCCTTTTTTAACAAATACATTGTAGGCAGCATCAATCAATAGTTTTCTTTTTTCCTGTTTACTCATTCGACTCCCCTCCTTATTTAATTGGTTGACCAACCAAATTATATTAACAGTATTTAAATAAGTCAATTATTATACATAAATTAACCTCACCATAATACTTTAACGTATCTCTTGAAACGCTTTAAAAAGTAGCTACTTGTCCAATGTATACATAATTTTCGCCCTATCATTGTTTTGAGATAAAAAGTAATTTAGTAACTTTTATATTGCCATCAACTCAATCAACATCATCCTCATCCCTTGTTTTCATACAGCTTTTTAATGGTGTTCATTTCAATAGTTATCTCTATATTTTGCTTTACCATCACTTGTGGTACGGTTCCCCGTATCTCACTTAATGGTAAATTACCATTCTCAAAAAGAGAAACTTTTACAGATTCAACCTTCTTTCTATCAGGTGTAACCTTTACTTCACTAAAAAACAACCTTAAGAGTAATTTCTTTTCCTCATCAGTTGCCTCAGAGAA
>NZ_AKIF01000194.1 GCF_000269905.1 Alkalibacillus haloalkaliphilus C5 | reverse complement strand
GTCCGACATTAATACCACTTCGTCCGACAATTACGCAGCCGCACCCCTCCCCAAAAACACGAAAAACCCCTTAAGCATTGTAAACTTAGGGGAGGCGAAAATTTTTATTCACTTAATGCACTCGTAATCGCTTCAACGTTGTGTTCCATCATGCCGATATAGCTGCTGGCATCGCCGCCGTCTTCAGCGACAGCGTCTGTAAAGATTGTCATATCGTAAATCGGAACACCTGAATCGGATGATACAGTTTCCATATGAACAGGGTTGATCGTTGATTCTAAGAAGACATATGGAATGTCACGCTCTCCTAGAAGGTCAACAACACGTGCTATTTGTTGTGGTGTTCCTTCTTCGTGAGCATTTAACTCCCAAATCCCTTCTGTTTCAAGTCCATAAGCTGCGCCAAAGTAAATGAACGCATCTTCACTTAGAACGATTAAACGATTTTCTTCAGGCACTTGCTCAACCTTTTCTTGAATCATTTCATCTAACTCAGCTAATTCCTGCTTGTAGTTATCTGCGTTTTCACGATAAACGTCTTCACCGTCTGGATCGATTTCGATTAACTCATCTAAAATGTTATCAACAAACATATTCACGTTGTTTGGATTTAACCAAGCGTGTGGATCATCTGTTTCCCCATCTGCTAACTTAATCGTGTCTATGCCTTCAGACAATTCTACAACTGGCGTATCCGTCACGTTATCCATTAACGATTCTAACCATTCCTCAAGACCTAAACCATTGACAAAAAACACATCAGAATCTGTTACTTTTTGAAAGTCACTTGGAACAGGTTCATGCTCATGGGGTTCTTCACCAATTGGTACAACGTAATCTACATTAGCACGCTCACCTGCGACTTGTTCTACAATGTCAGCAATAACTGAGAAGCTTGTTGTAACTTGAAGTTCTTCAACTTCACTAGTTTCATCTTCCCCTGAATTACACCCTACTAATAAGATACTAGCTAAAGCGATGATACTGATCATGCTGAAAATTTTCTTTCTAAACATTCTCCTTTTCCTCCTGTTTCCCTTTTAAATAATAAATTTTAAGCTTTGCTTGTCGTCATACGTCTGAACCAACGGACAAATACACCTTGTTTCGGTGAGAATAAAAAGGCTAACGTAAATAGTAATGTTGCCACAATGACGATCGATGCACCTGTTGCAACGTCATAAATGTATGAGTAATACACGCCGACAACAGCCGAAATGACGCCAAACACCGCTGATAAAGTTAGCATCATCGGTAAACGATCGGTCATTAAGTAAGCTGTCGCACCAGGCGTAATAAGCATTGCAACGACTAAAATAATACCTACTGTGTTCAATGACGCTACTGTAACGAGTGACAAAATGAACATGAGCATGTAATGAATCAATCGTGTTGGTAAGCCAATCGCTTTAGCCATCGTTGGATCAAACGTACTTAAAAGCAACTGCTTATAGAAAACAAAAATAAGTATTAAAACACCTACCGTAATACCTAGCGTCATCCATAAATCAGTTCGCGATACAGCTAATACGTTTCCAAATAAAATGTGCCAAACGTTAATACTTGTGCTTCCAATCGTCGTCACAAGTACAACCCCGACTGCAAACGTACCCGTCAGCAAAATACCAATTGCTGAATCGTCTTTAATGCGGCTGTTTTGTGAAATGTAGCCAATGCCTAGTGCGGTTAAAACACCGGTAATGACAGCACCAACGAAAAAGCTAGCACCTAACATATAAGCAATGACGACACCCGGTAACACCGCATGCGAAATTGCTTCACCCATCAGTGCCATGCCGCGCAAAATAATGAAACAGCCGACTACACCACAAACAATACCGACTAAAACACCTGCGATTAACGCATTTTGTAAAAATGGATACGTCATAACTGCATCGATAAAATAATTTAAATTTTCCATTACTTAACCACCACCATTTGGCCATCTCCGTCTTCACTGTGAAGCGTTGCGATATTACCGTTATATGCTTCACTAATGAGCTGTGGTTTAAATACATCTTCTTGCGCTCCAAACCCGACTAAGCGTTGGTTTAACAACATTAAGCTATCAAAATACTCTTCAACCTTACTTAAATCGTGGTGTACGACAAAAAGTGTTTTGCCTTGGTTACGAATTTTTCTTAGTAAATTGATAATGATTTGTTCTGATGATAAGTCAATTCCAGCAAACGGTTCATCTAAAAATAATAGATCTGATTCTTGCGCTAACGCTCGCGCAATGAAGACACGTTGCTGTTGACCACCTGATAATTCACCTATTTGTCGTCTGCGAAAATCTTCCATTCCGACTTGTTCTAAACATTCTAAAGCTTTTTCACGATCTTTTTTACCTGGTCTTTGCCACCATTTCAAGTGTGGATAACGACCCATCACGACGACGTCTTCTACTAATACCGGAAAATCAAAGTCAATCATACTTCGCTGCGGCACATAAGCGATTTTTTGACGCATTTTCGAAACCGATTGATCGAAAACTTTTATATCCCCTTGATTTTTCGGCACCATTCCCATAATGGCTTTAATTAACGTTGATTTCCCCGCACCGTTCGGACCGATAATCCCAATTAGCTCTTGTGTTGGTGCTTCAAACGTAATATTATCTAAAGCCATTTCGCCGTGATAAGAGACCGATAAATGATCGACTTTTACAGATGAAGTCAATTGTAAGCCTCCTTTTATTACCTCGTAAACAGCTAAAAGTTGCTTGTTTCGTAGGCCTTTTCAACATTTATACATACATATTTATTGCAGATATAAGTATAGTGTTCCAATTTTCATTAAGGACAATCATTTGTATTAACTCACATTTTTTTACCTAAGGCAAATCTCTATTATATTATAATGCTTTAACTTGAAAAATGTCTACAATTTTGCATTAATTTTTTTAAATTATTTTGTGACGCGAATTTTTAAAGGGTTACAAATTTCGACTTACTACTTATGGTAAACTTTGTTTAAGGGGGATTTGTATGAAGTTTTTAGATCGCTTTGTCACTGCATTATTATCTTCTTTTGTTTTTTCATTTATTTTGGCTCTTATCTTAATTGATGTGAGTGGCTTTTGGGTTAGCTTTATAATTGTGATGGCCTATTCATTAGGGGTTTTTATAATTGCAGGGATTTCGTTTTCCTTCGTTGGCGATTATATTATTAACAAAATCGACTCTCAAAATAAATGGTTAAATTATATAGCAGGCTTTCTTGTGTACGTCATCGGAGGAATCATCGGCAATATCTTTTTCTTCATTGGTTTGTATCATGAAGGTTTTGCTGGCTATACGATCTCAATGATGATCTATGGCGTAATCGGAGCACTCTTGTTTTATCACATGAGATATGTCGTGCGATTCTCGTTTCAGCAATTCGTTATTAGGGAATAGAATCTATGAGAGGGGGATTGTATGAGTTTATTAACGCGATTCGTCACAGCTCTATTGTCAGCGTTAGTATTTTCGGTAATTTTAGCATTTAGCGTTTTCAGCTTGAATGAATTTTGGCCTAGTTTATTTGTGCTCATGATGTATTCGACTTTACTTTTCATAACTGTCGGTGTTGGTTTTTCTTATTTAGGTGATTACGTGTTGAACAAATTCGCATTCAAACAACAGTGGCTTGACTACATAATAGGAATCATCGTTTATGCTGTCGGTGGTGTTTTAGCAAACATTTACTTTTTAACCTCATCTTTTAACTACGGTTTTTCTGCCGATACTGAAGCTCTACTGTACCTCGGTATTTTTGCGGCGTTGCTGTTTTACCATTTAAAATATGTTATCCAATTTACGTTTCAAACATTAGGTGTATAAAAGCACAACTTCCGGAATGGAGGTTGTGCTTATTTTTTCATCCATAATTGAACATGGTAATAAATATTAGCAGCGATTGTGCCATATAATGCCATAATCATGATTGCGTGTAATTCATTCTCTTGTCCAAATAAAATCATAACGATCACACCAACAATAGCACCTGCTATTGAATAGCTACACAACCCTGCTATGTATCTTTGCCAACTTGTCCTCAATTTCTTAATTAAATGGTCTATCAATATTGATATAGGGACCCCAGCAATTAAATAAATCAAACCGCTAATGAGCAAAGTGCTGACAAAAATAGTGAAGAAGATTCGATCGTCTGCTGGATTTGGAATAAAGGCCACTAACACGATTGTAATAGCGACTATAAATGCTGATAAGACTGCAGATAAAAATCTCACAAGGTTTCTCCCCTTAAATTTTATAAAGATCTGGATTTAACGTTAAGTTCTTCCCCATTAGTTGCTTAGCAATTTCTGACCCTAAAAACGGTCCGCTCGTAATGCCTGAAGCGCCAAGACCATTGGCGACATAAATGTGTGGTTGGTCCGGTAAAAAGCCAAAGACAGGTTGGTTTTGACTGACTTGGGGCCTGAATCCAACACGCGTTTCG
>NZ_AKIF01000193.1 GCF_000269905.1 Alkalibacillus haloalkaliphilus C5 | reverse complement strand
AAATATATCTTGTTCAAAAGTGGTTAAAACGTGCTGTGTCGTCCGGTTTATATTTATAGAATGGAAGTTATACCATGAGAAAAAGAGTATCGTAAGAATAACACTTAAAACAATCAATTGTTCAACCAATGTAAAACCATTTGAATTATTAATCTTCGTTCGCAACTGTCACACGACCATTATTGAGTAATAACTCAGTTTCATCAGGACATGTAGCACTAGGGATATAATCATCGACTAATTCATTCAATTCACTTGGGTAAGAACCTTCTTCTAGTTTGTAAAGTTGGACTTGTGATTGAACTAAGTCAACATATGCATCACATCCAGTGTCATCAACAAAACTATTGTGTTTTATGACATTTGGGATCGTTAAGATTAATAAAACAGATATGATAAACAAGACGATGAGCATTTCTATTAAAGTAAATCCTTTGTTATTTTTGAACATGATTTTCACCTCTACATATGATTTATTAGTTGGAACATAGGAAACAGTGTGAACAAGTATATAACGACCACCATACTGCCGATGAGTAAATATAGAGTAGGTTGAACCATAAGCAGCACTTTTTGTGTTCGTTCCTCTAATGTTGAAAGTGCAATAGAAGAGTAGGCTCTTAAGTCTTCAAGTAATGTTCCTTGTTCAGAGCTTCTAAGAATTAAAAATTTAAAATCTTCTTCAATAAGGCTAAGGCCATTTGTTGAAGTAACTAACTGATCTCCATTTTTCAAACGGTCAATTATGATTTGTGCATAATGACGTAATATAATTAAATCATTTTGGTGACTCATAATAATTAAGCCTTCTTTAACTGTTTTACCGCCATTTATTGTTGAAGATAAATGATAGGCAAAGTGAATCGTTGTCGTTAACTTAACAATAGATCTTATAAAAGGAATTCTTTCTATAATAGTAATTTTTCGATCAATATCTCCATTTTTGTAAATGAAGTACACTATAAGAGTGAAAATAATAGTAAGGCATAGTATTAAAGTGATGCTAGTTTGGATCATTGTAACGAATAAATTAAACCAGTAACTTGAAGAGTGGTCTCCAAAGCTGGTCATCGTCTCAGTGTAGGCTGGGAGAAGAAAGCTACTTATGAAAAAAAAACCGCCAAACGAGATTAACAGTAAGGTCAATGGATACTTGATTAAACTTTTTAACTTGTTATAAAAGTCTAATCTCATCTTTAACATGTTATGGCAATTGATAATTTGTTCATTCATTTGCCCGGTTTCTCTTGAAAAGTACAGAAATGCTATCACGATAGGGTGGAATTTTAGTAAACGAAAGCAGTCCTCAATACTTTTACCGTCTTGCAAAAGGCTGACAAAGATTTTAGCTAAGTTACTGAATTGAGGGTCGTACATCATAAATTCTAATGAACGTTTTAATGTAAAATGATTAGCGAGAAGTTTTGAGAGACGTTCTAAAAAAGCAACTTGTTCACTTAAATTAACCGACTTGTTAGTAACTTTGAGTGGAATAACCATAAGCATAAGCTTTTCTCCTTAGTTGATGGAAGGTATAAAAATGACTGTTATTTTCAGGAGGGAAGCCTTTTATGGAACGGGTTAGGCTTTCACCTTCTAGTAATTCGGCGATTGCTAACCTCGAGTATCCACGTTGTTCTTGCAATGTGTTTGATAATGGAATCAATTGTTGAGCTGCAATCCCGATAATCGTTTGATGAAGCTCGGTTTTCGTCAGTCCCATTTCTAATAGCCTTTCGATTGTGCCATGGGCGTTTTTAGCATGAACGGTAGTTAAAACTAGGTGTCCTGTTAATGCAGCTCTAAATGCAAATTGAGCTGTTGCTTCATCGCGAACCTCACCAACCGTTATAATGTCTGGGTCATGTCTTAAAGCTGCTTTCAACCCTACATCGTAGCTGAATCCAGCTTTTTCATTAACTTGCACTTGTAATATTTGATCGACATCTCGTTCGATTGGGTCTTCCAGCGAAATTGTTTGATATCCGTAACGTTTGATCGCTTCTTTCATTAATGCAAACATTGTAGACGACTTACCGCTTCCTGTTGGGCCAGTAAATAATATAATGCCTGCTTTGTTTTGGATCCAATTAAGAAGAGATTCAGTTTGCTTAGGGAATAAGAACAGCTCGTTAATAGTAGGTGACTTGTTTTTTGGTAAAATTCTTATAGCAAGACTTTCAGTTGAAGTTAAAGGTAATGTAGATAATCTTAAATGGTAAGCATCGTGACTAATTGACAAAGGGATCGTACCGTCTTGTGGGATTCGGTTCTCTGCAATATCCATACCAGAAGTAAATTTGTAATAACTTAACAAGGTTTGGTAATCTGTAAGTGGTATTCTTTTATAAAACCAACGATATCCATTTATTCTAAAATGGATTGTTACGTCAACTTCTTCAGGTGAAAAATGGACATCTGTAGCCCCTTTTTGAATAGCGTCATGAATAATATGGTTAGATAAGTGATCTGGTTTCATAAAATCACTCCTTAATACAGAAGTTTAGTAGGTGATCTAATGACAACTATTGCGTTAATTGGATTTATGGGTTCTGGAAAATCGACTATTGGACAACGTCTTGCACATTCAATGGAAACTCCTTTTATTGATACAGATGATGAAATTGTTAATAAAGTCGGTATGTCAATCCCTGAAATTTTTGACCATTTTGGTGAACTATACTTTCGAAACGTTGAAAGTGAAGTATTAAAATCACTTTCTAAGCAGGACTGTGTTGTTGCAACAGGTGGTGGAATCATTGAGTTGGATGCCAATCGACAAACGTTAAAAAGCGATGATTTTTTGACTATATGGTTGGACCTACCATTTGATACGGTTATGAATAGAATAGCTAACGATGAGTCTAGGCCACTTTGGAATCAAGATCTTGAAAAAAGACTGAACTTGTTCAATAATAGACAGTCACTTTATGATGATTCATCACATTTTTCAGTGAAAGTAGACGACCAGCCAGTCGAAGACATTGTCGAGGAAATTAAACGCTATATATATTCTTATACAACGTTTGAAACTTAACGTCAATACGACGAAAATCGATAACTTTTGTGTTTAATAAAAAAACCAATGAAGTTTTGTCTTGTTAAACAAAATTCATTGGTTTTTTTCGTTTCTTAGTCGAAAAACTTTTTATTAAGAAGTTGTTAGTTGTTTTGTACGCTCTTGTGTTAAATAGAACAAACCGCCATTGATCCAATTCACTTCAACTTTTGGGTATAGCCTTTCATAAATTTGTTCCTTTGATTGATCGTAAAATTGTTGATCTTCATCGGTGTGGAGCTCTGTTAATTCGTCTAACATTTTTAACTCTTGGTGATAAAGTTCAATTGATTTTTCACTAAAGGACGTCGCTTCCTGTTCAATTCTACTTGATAACTCTTTAGTAATATGTTCAATAGATCTTTCAGGCGATATGATATATGGAATTTTGTAGGCATAATCAGGTACATGTTGTACAAATTGTTGGTTAAGATTTTCATCAATCCAATTAAAACGCATTGTACCGTTTGTTAGAAGTATACCTATACTAACCATTTCGTCATGAATATACCATCCGCGGTACTTAATTTGTAAGTTGCAAACAAACCAAGGGTATAGAGGTGTCCTGTTGGTGTTTCCGCTATTCTCTTCATAAAGGGTAGTATAGCGACCTTCTTCTTGAATCACGTTAAATATTTGTTGTAAGCGTGGTGAACCAAAGTGAATCCACTCACCATCAGCTTCAATACCTTCTTTAGATTTATATGTGACGGTCATTGGTTCACCTTCATAGCCCATCGTATTAATGTATTGCCAGTAAAATGGGCGGTTCATTAACTGTTGGTCTAACTCTTTCGTTAATTTAACTGTTAACAAACCGTCTTGGTTGTCTAAAATAGCGGCTTGCCTATGAGCAAAAAATTCATAAAGAAACCCATGTATCTCAGCTTGTTTCATCTTTTAGCTCCCCTTCAGTATATTTACTTTCACTTTGAATTACTGACATTAAGTTATCGATTTTAATTTCTGCTTCTTTTGTTGAATGTGACTCTTTTATGATATCCGTTATTTCTTCTTCAAAACTATTAGCCCCGAAGCTACTTAAGATTTGATCAATCTCTCCAATTACACCTTCGAAAATTGATAGTTTATCGTAAAGGAGGTTAAGGATTTTTTCATCCATTGTGTTGTTTAAGACAACGTAAAATATATTAACGGTATCTTTTTGTCCGAATCGATGGATGCGTCCAATTCGTTGTTCTAACTTCATCGGATTCCATGGTAAGTCATAATGGATCATATTGTTACAAAATTGCAAGTTCAATCCTTCTGCACCTGCGTCTGTTGCTATTAGAACTTTTGCATTGTTTTGAAACAATTGTAGCATCCATTGTTTTTTGCTTTTTCTAAAATCACCGTTATATGGTACAGCGCTTATGCCGTTTTGTTGGCATAGCCATTGTAA
>NZ_AKIF01000192.1 GCF_000269905.1 Alkalibacillus haloalkaliphilus C5 | reverse complement strand
TACTATAAAGGCAGTGTAAGGGAAACTTCCAGATCCACCTAACCAATCAATTACCGTCACCGGCACATAAATAATGTAAATGAATAGCATTAAGATAAGATAAAACCTGCGCCAACGCTTCTCTGATTTAGACATGCGTAATCTCCTTTCAATGATCTAATGAAATAGTTGAACTAGAACTGGGCCAAATCAATTCTAGAAAATTAATAGTAGGGCCGGCTGATTCTTGGTAAACATGTTCATTTATTTGACCGACTATACCGTCTAAAGATGTTGATTCAAACTCATTGGCAGCCCTTACATAAAAACGATTGTCACTTACGGTTAATACAGCACCATCTAAAACTCCGTTGTTTCTTTGAATAGTATTTCTTGCTTCATTAATTACACTCGTTCTTACTTCTTCGTCTTGAAGTAAACCACTTAAAGTTGTTCTGACTATTGGCTCATTTAATTCTTCTGTTAACACTTGGTTAAATGCCTCTATATTAATTTCATTTTGCGACCAACCTGTATAACCATCTGAACTAGAAAGTTGGTCAATTCTGTCGGAGACTTTTTCATTGAAGTCCTCGAAAAATGCTAGTAAGGATCCTTCCAACGTCTCATCTTCATATTCATCTATAACCCTACTAACCTCTTCATAAAATACACTTGTCGCAGCCAAGCTTGCTTGTTGAACTGTAGTAGAGGATTGTTCTTTAGTAGCTAAAGCACTCGCCATGTTTATAACTAATATAAACATGACCATTATGATACTTAGCATCCCAAGAACGAATATGGCAATGTTTCCTCTTTCATTTAGATAATTTTTCATTACTCAATCACCCGACCATGGGCTGAAGTAGTGAAACTTATTGAGGGTGTACTCCAACCTAAAATCTCATCAGGTAAGAATATTAGACTTATACTCACATTGATGTCGGCGTCAAAGTTCTTTCCAGTTACATTAAGACTAGAAACTGAACCTTCTAAGTAATCACCCGTTGATGTTAAAATTCGATTAGCTGCACTTGATGCTTCAGTAGAACTTTGTGTTACCGAATAAACCTTTGCGTACTCATTGGCAGCTGACTGAGCAACCAAATATCCGTTCACACCAACAATAAACTGAATTAATACAGCTAACAAAATCAACACAAGTGGAATGATCCCCAAAAATTCAATTGTAACTGAACCTTTGTCGTTTCTAACTAAGCTCTTAATTTTTCTCAGCCCCATAACATCACCTAGTGTCCACCAAGATTGGTAATCTTAAGTCTTTCTTTAAATCTGGCAAAGCCTCTTTTTGATTGCTTAGAGCTAACTCTTTAAAAACTTCTTTATGCTCTGCTTCTGACAAATACTCAATATTTTTCACATGTGTTATTTGTTTTAAGTTCTCTTTTGCTTTTGTTTCTAAGTTAATTAATTCATTGATGTATGTTAGTAAACTATTATTAACTAGGTACTTCATGGAGTTTGTTTCATTAATTTGTTCACTTAGAAATGAAATCAGTTTTGATGCTTCCAGTATACTTCTTAATTGTTTAAACTGAGCATAATCAAATTCTGCCAATAAACCTAGTAATTCATTAATATCAGCTTCATAAAATTTCTGACCTTCATTCGCTTTGTTCAAAAGGTATTTTTCACTATCAGACATAATGTCATCATGTTTTTCCTGATATTTTTGAACAGCTTTTATAGCATCTAAACATTGTATATATACTCTCTTATCAGATTCAGTTAATTCAACCTCTGATAATACTCTAATAATAAAATCCTGAACGGCTCTAAAACCTTCCATATTATTATCTTTTTTCTGTTTTCCTTCAAAGATTGAATTTATAAAATTGTGTAAGTATGTTAATTCTTCAAAAGCTTCTTCTAGCTCATCAATTGTTAAGTCGTTCTTTGTAGACACTACAGTGAGAGCACTTATTTTATTAGAAAATTTTGGCCTGTAATAAACAACATAAAAGTCTTCTCCATTAATGTTTAAATGATTTGGGGATATTTTATAATTTTCATATATGCGTTTTAACTTTTTAGTTTTTTGTACTATTAACTGATCTGTTACTTCCATAGTAGTACATCATCCTTTCAATTTAAGAAAACCACCCTTTAACTGTACTCCATGTCTTTTTGGCAGTATCTTTAGCGGAGTTTACCATTGCTTTACCCGTGTCCTTT
The DNA here is from genome assembly GCF_000269905.1 of Alkalibacillus haloalkaliphilus C5. Taxonomy (GTDB): domain Bacteria; phylum Bacillota; class Bacilli; order Bacillales; family Alkalibacillaceae; genus Alkalibacillus; species Alkalibacillus haloalkaliphilus_A. The sequence goes on along the minus strand of NZ_AKIF01000192.1, from coordinate 2,370 downwards.
ATATTACCTTTCCAATGATCTGCTACAAACCTAGTTCCTCGAGAGACTGCCCATAAACCTGCTCCAACTCCTATCATTATTCCACCAGCAGCTTGCATTCCTGGAACAACAGCTGTTACCATCCCCGCATTCATAAGAGTGTTCCCAGCACCCTCACCTACTCTCGCTGTTGCTGAGGTCATTTCCGCTCCTGAGGCGTTTTCACTAGTTAGAACATTATATGCCTCTACTGTACTAATTCCAGTGTCTATAGCAGAGAAGCCTGCACCAACTGCTGCAGCTGCAACATTTAGTTTAGATAGAGCCCCTACAGAAACTGGGCTTGGGTTTGGGTTAGATGTTCGTTGAGAGATAGAGGCCAAATCTTCAATACGGTCTATACTTCCACGGTAAGCTTGACTATTTCGTATAGCTTGTTCATAAGACACAATATCAGCTGCTGTCCTTATTCCTTGCGCTGCATTGTATGTGTTTAATACATTATCCGCTGTATCTAATGCTACGTTGTCATCTATCCCAAGCCTTAAACCATTAACAAATATATTTGACCTATAACCAATCCCATAGTTCCTAGATTGATTGTAATTCCTGTCAGTCATATTCTGATGAGTGTCCAGGTGACCCATTAGGTCTACTTGCCCCATTAAAACATCATTAACTAAAAACTTGCCTACATCATATGAGCTAGTGTCAATAGACGTGTCTTGAGGATCATAACCATTGTACATCCAAGGCGGGATACTATTTTCATTGCCAGAAAAACCTGTATTTCTCCATGGATCACCACTCATCTCACCCATCGAAAAATCGTTACCAGCCCATGGTGAACCTTGAGTTGGATCCCCTGCAAATCCATCATTAGACCAAGGATCCCCGTTCATTCCGGGCTGTGCCCATCCATTCATATACCAAGGGGAGAGCTGCCAATCATACCCTGACCAAGAACCATCATTATTAAAACCATCTTGATTCCAAGGATTCCCTTCTCCTGTTTCACCTTCCCATGGTGTGCCGTCTATAGGATTGCTTTCCCAAGGCGTTCCTTCAGTTTCACTACCTTCCCAATCTTCACCTTGCCACTGTAATTGCGAACCGTCCCAAGGATCACCTTCCCAGGATTCACCACTCCAAGGCTCAACGGCATGAACAACTGGTGTAATAAGGGGATGTAAAACTAGCAAAACTGCTATAAAAGCAAGAATCACTCTTTTAAACAATCTACCCATTTTACGCACCTACTCCTTAAGAAATTTTCCTTTCATCCTGAACTTCCAAAGTAGCTAAAGTTTCTCTCCATTTTAAAATCAATGAAGTCATATACATTATTAGAAATGGAAAAACAATTAAGTTTAGTACTATTTGTGTTATGACTTGTGCTGCAAATGATGGTGTTATAGTGAATAATTGAAACGTGACAAAAATACCGAATAAAAGTTCTGCTAACCCAAACAAACTAAGGATCAGAAATATCTTAATAAAATGCTTCTTTGCAACTCGGAGACCTTCTTTAAAAGACTTCCATACTGACTTTTCGTCAAACATGCTTATATAAGGTACAGGAAATACTAATGAAAGAAAGATTAAGCCCGGAAGTATTAAGAGTGCAAAACCAATTGTGCTAATGATTGCTACTAAACATGCAAATATAAACACTGAAAATCCATTTACAAGAAAATGATAGATTGTGTTCCTAAGGTTGTTCTCAACTCCAACATGCTCGTTATACACGAAGCGAATATATGGAGCTTGAGCATAAAGGAAAAATAATAAAGTAATAAGTCCATAATAAATATCCGCCACAGAATAACCACTTGCAAATGAAGGTGTTATCGCATATATATAGTTCGTAATGAACGAGTGTAATAGTAATAATGGCAAAGTTGTAGTGAGCATTAATACTAATACCTTTTCAAATCTTCCAGTATAGATCTCCCATGTGTTTCTAAAAGGTTTATCCATGTATACCTCTCCATCATTTATTGGTAGAAGGTGAGACAGGCTCACCTTCTATACCTAATTACTAGACTCAATTTCTCTCTCAAACGTTTCATCAATGGATTGTCTTGCCTCCTCGATTGTTTGATCACTAAGTTCATTCATTTTTTTATCAACATCTTCCGTTAACTCTTCAAAAGCATCGACTACTTCATTCTTTCTATCACTCAATTCATTTCTCTGTTCATTTGTAAAATAATCGTATTCTATCCATAAAAGGTCTATTGCCCTTTGAAGAGAAACAGACATTGATAAATTCCGGGAATTCCAATTTATCCTAGTACTATTAATGTCAGATTGATTAAATACCACTTGACGGTCAACCTCTCTCATTGCATCCCTCTTCCAGTCTTCCCAAGCCTTTAATACTTCTTC
>NZ_AKIF01000191.1 GCF_000269905.1 Alkalibacillus haloalkaliphilus C5 | reverse complement strand
CAAATAATAAATGGCACATGCAAATGCAATTAACAATAATATAAATAACCCTGTCGTATAGACGAATATTTTATTTCTTAGCTTCATAAGCATCCTTCATTACATAACCAACACCACGAACAGTATGGATTAACGGCTTTTCATCAGTTAGATCGACTTTTCTTCTTAAGTAACGAATGTACACATCAACTACATTCGTATCTCCAACATAATCGAAGCCCCATACAGCATCTAAAATTTGTTCGCGTGTTAGTACTTGTTTACGATTTTCCATTAAATACACTAACAAATCGAATTCTTTCGGCGTGAGTTCCATTGAGCGCTCCCCGCGATAAACTTCACGAGTTGATTGATTCAATTTTAATTCATCAAATGCCAACCATTCGCCCTGCTCTATTTCTTGTGTATTACTCCTTAAATGGACTCGGATCCGGGCTAATAACTCCTCGATTTGAAACGGTTTAGTGACATAATCTTGCGCACCTAAATCAAGACCAGTTACTTTATCTTCCACCGCATCTTTAGCTGTTAGCATAATGACTGGCGTCTTGTCATCATCTTTTCTAAATCGACGTAGCAATTCAATCCCACTCATTTCTGGAAGCATAATATCGAGTAAAATTAAATCCCATTTTTGAGTACGGAACTGTTCGAGCGCTTCATAACCTGTCTCAGCCTTCGTAACCTCATATCCTTCAAAATCAAGTTCGAGCTCTAACACACGTGCAATTTTCACTTCATCTTCGACGACTAAAATTTGCGTCATTCAATCACCTACTAAACGATTTTTAACGTCTTTTTATAAAATATGATACCATAAAGGAGAGTAAACGTTACATAAAGAGGTGCTAGCAAACATGTTAACTTGTGCAAATTGTCAATACGAATTCAAATACAAAGAAGCTCTTCCATTCAGTTGGAAATCCCGCGTCGGTCATCAATGTCCAAGTTGTGGTGAAACACAATATTACACAGCCAGCAGTCGGAAAAAATCTTTTAACATGACGATCATCGCGTTTATCTTAATTGTTTTCCTTAATGCCATTAACGTTCCATTTATGTGGATAATTATTTTTGCAGGTATCATAATTGCAACGATGATCTTATTTTCACCATTTATTTATAAGCTATCGAATGAAGAGGAGCCAATGTGGTAGCTGAAAGGGGATATTATGAAGGTTGTTATTCTTTTTGACGGTGTTTGTAATCTTTGTAACGGGGTTGTTCAATTTTTAATTAAGCGTGATTCAGGAGATCACTTCCGCTTTGCTGCTTTACAAAGTGATTTTGGAGAACGTGTTACAAGCCAATTAGATCAACACGACTTAGACAGTATTATCGTTATGACAAACGGTAAAATGTACACAAAGTCTTCAGGTGCTCTTCAAATTGTTAAAAAGATGGACGGTGCTTGGAAGTACCTTTATGGGCTTCGAATCATGCCTAAGCTGATTAGAGATCGTTTGTACGATATCATCGCTCATAACCGCCACAAGGTCTTTGGCAGACGTGATTCTTGCATGATGCCAACACCTGAGTTAAAGCGGAAGTTTTTAGAATAGAACCTCATAAACAGCCGTCCTATAAATGATCTTCCTTGTATAAAAACAAGAAGTAAATAATGATCGGTACGAATAAAATAACAGAAAACACAGGCCCTATTCCGTATTAATCATAAACAACAAACGGGTAAACTAAAAGCGAAACAGCATAAGTAACCATTAAGATATTAGCTGTCGTTCTTTCATTCAGAAACAAGATTGCATAAACAGCTGGGAGACTAATAAGGAAAGAAATGAGATACACCATTCCTTCTGTAATGAAAAATAAAGAAACAGCAGTATAAATAACGAAGTAAAATTTAAGTACTTTGTATGCAACATCCATCCACGACATATATAATTCTCCAATCAGTAAATATCAAACTATTCAAACTTTATCACAATTTTGCGTAAATGAAAAACTCCACTTCGATTAAAGTGGAGTTTTTCTTGTATGAATGACTTATTAATACTATTTCGCCACTGACATTTCACAAATTCGATCAGATACAGCCGTTGTCAGACGTTGTGATGTTTGTGGTAGGAGGCTTTTTAATACAGAGTTAATGACAGGCCCCTTCATCCCTTTCGCTGTCACATCCAAGCTCCCACTAATTTGTGTACTCGTGTCCATTAATTTTCGTGCTTGAAAATAACCATGTCCTATCACATTTTCATTAATTCCGATCAGTTTGAACGTAACTTTTTCAGGTTCGATCCATTCTTGAATTTCTACTTTTAACGAAACAGTTTTATACATCTTCCCAACTTCACCTTTAAACGTCCACGTTGAATTGCGATCATTAATAATTTCATGGTGCATATAACCGGGAACTAATGGAGCCCAATTGTCCATTTGACTTACGAACTCCCAGACGACATCGATCGGAACATTTACTTCCACACGGTGTGTACCACTTGGCATGAAGCCATCAACTCCTATAAGTCTAATTACGTTTCAATATATGCTCATGTCTATTTGTCCTATAACAAAAAAGTTAAGCACGTGAAAGCTTTTAATTCGCTCACGTGCTTAGTCCTTATTATTTAACAATAAACATTTGCGTCCAATATGGACTCATGTTGCCGCTGTCTTCATACCCTACACCAATGTGTGTCCACTGATCATTTAAAATATTTTCTCGGTGACCTTCACTATTCATCCAATTATTCACTGCCTCTTCAGCTGAATGCTGACCCGCAGCAATGTTTTCAGATGCGCCAGAATAAGTCACGTCATAATGGTCTAACATATCAAATGGAGAACCATAAGTTGGTGAATTATGGCTAAAGTAGTTATTATCAGCCATATCTACTGACTTACGCTGTGCAACGTCTGTTAGTTCTGTGTCTAGCTCAACTGGGTTTAACCCATGTTCTTCACGTTGTTCATTCGTTAAACGAACAACTTCTTCAATAACACTTTGGTCTGTTTGTACATCAGGTGTTTCGTCTTGCTGTCCATCTTGCTCTCTTGCTTCCTCACTACGGTCAGGTGTTTGCTCTTGCTGTTGGTCTTGACCACGTTGTTGCTCTTGTTGATCTTCTTGACCCTGCTGACCTTGTTGGTTACGGTCACGACGTTCAGTTTGTTGTTCACGGTCTTGACCACCTAAAATATCACCTAAACCACCTTGACCTTGTTGTCCCTGTTGGCCTTGTTGACCTTGTTGACCACTTCTTCTGTTATTAAAGTTGAAGGGCTCCCAGTCGTTGACATTTTCACGGCCACGAAGCTGATAATTAATATCATCATTTTCATAAGGGAATCGTAAATTGTCTTGGTTTTGTCGGTTATAGTAAGGGTGTGTATTACGATTTCCATCTTGACCATCACCTGTGCCAAGTCGTGTTATATTAGTATCGTCACCTGTTTGACGTTGCGCACCTTCATCACCTGTTTGACACGCTGTAAGTAACAATGTCAAAGCAATAAGGCTAATAATAAAAGCGTTAAATTTCTTCATCTTGATGCTCCTTTCTTTATCTGTTGCACTCCTATTTTTAGATTTAGGAAAGAAAATATACCGCAGTCAAGATGGTAATATTTAAACGAATTGGCTTTCGCTAAATTCACCTTCATATCAAGGTTTCATCACTCAACCGATTCAGCAATCCCCATTAATTTATAATGCCTTATTTCAGGACGATAACCATTTAATACAAAGCTATAAGTCACATCATTTTTCTCCATATATAGCCAGCTGACGTGAGGATCTGCACTTTCTTCAATATCAAAAAGAAACACAGTCGTCCCGTCTTTCAGAACGCGTTGCTCGCTCATATTAGGAACTTCAACTGATTCCTTCAAAATGTGTATGCGAAAAACACGCTCTTCATCTTCACCAATAAGCGCGATCGATAAACCTTGTTCGGATACTCTACCTAAATACTTGTCAGCACGGAATGGAATTTTGCTCGGCAAACTAATATCATAATTAAACGTCTCATCAAATTGATCAAGCGCTGTCAAAAGATCGGTATAGCCTAACCGTTCATATAATTGCTCAATTGAAAAATCCAAATCGTCTTGTGCATAACTTATTGGTTGCAAGATAAAAGTAATAATTAAAACAAGAGCAAGCACCCTCATGCAATCACCTCTACCTTTAAGCATGGCTTGTCTTAGGAAAAAATATGCAAAAAGTCGCCTCCTGATTTAGAGACGACTTTTACCTTAAACGTATAATTCTTTAGGTAACTTTTTAAAAGCTTGATCAAGGTCATTAATTAAATCATCAATGTCTTCAATACCAGCTGAGTAGCGAATTAAGCCTTCTGGAATTCCCATAGCCGCACGTTCTTCTGGTGTACACTCGACGTGACTTGTTGTGCGCGGTGGTCCGACAATGGTTTGCACACATCCTAGACTAGCTGCTTTTTTCGCTAATTTCATCTGCGGCAGTAGGTGATGGACAGTCTCTAGTCCACCTTTGACTGAGAAGCTAAGCATACCACCAAAGCCTTTCATTTGTTTTTTAGCAATGGCGTGACCTTTATGATCTTCTAAACCAGGATAAAAGACATCTTCCACCCATTCGTTTGTTTTTAAATATTGGGCAACTTTCATTGCATTTTCATTTTGTTGTT
>NZ_AKIF01000190.1 GCF_000269905.1 Alkalibacillus haloalkaliphilus C5 | reverse complement strand
CTAACTTATCTTCACTATCTTTTAAAAACTTATTCATCTTTGATTCAAAGTTTTCAGTTCGCTTTTTCTGTTCTTGCTTTTCGAACTTTTCATCCGCCTTTTTAATTGAAAGACCGATCTTTCCGTTGTCCTCTACATTTAAAACTTTAACATCAACTTCATCCCCAACTGCTAAATGTTCACTGATGTCCTTTACGTACTTATTAGCTACCTCACTAATGTGGACCAGTCCTGTTGAGCCTTCTGGTAATTCCACAAATGCTCCAAAGTTAGTAATGCGGGTAACTTTACCGCGCACCTTGCTGCCTACTTCAACTGACATAAAGAAAATGCTCCTCCTTAGATTTATTAAAAGATCTATTCTTTACTATTATATATAAGCTTTTTAAAAAGTGTCAATAAGAAGGCTCTTCCTCTTCCTCTGGTAAAGTGAAAATAATTTCTCCTTCTTTAGAAAAAAAGTAATCTTTTCTTGCTATTTGCAATAAATAATCAACATCATTTAACAACTCAACTTCTCGCTCTAACTCCTCTTTTTCTTCTAATTGAGCTTGAAGTTCACTTTGAAGTTGCTCATACTCACTTTCCTTCTCACTATGAATAGTCTGCTGCTGAAAAAAATAAAGTAAAAGGGTTCCGACTATGATCGAAAAGAGAACGCCAAAAGCTACAAGTCGACGAATCAACAGCTTTTTTTCTCGTTGCTTACGTTCTAAATGTTGTTCTTGTTGTTTAACATAAGCTGAATTTATTTTCTTTACGTTATTCGTCTTCGTTCCCTTTCTTTTCAACACTTGTCTTCCTCCTATTTTCCCACCAAGACCTTAATATTTTCCACCATCTTCTAATTTCATTATCGCAAGTATGGACAAAACTATTAAGGTACTTTTTTACTATTCTTGGAATGAAAGGTGAGATTATTGCGAACAAGACCTTAATGAGCAATTGCAACAACTTTAGTAAAAACCTTCCAATTGCAACAATTATACTAAAACTCAGTATTAAAATCCATAATATTGGCTTAACAAGTAATAGATTTACTAAGTTTGTAATAAAATTGTACAAGTTCACAAGGACTCGAATGGTTACTTCTAACCCTTTTAAAAATGCATTTTGAAATAATGCATAGTAAGCTGAAACCCCTAGTAAAAATGCGATGACTAAGTAGAATCGTAAAATACCACCATTAGCTAAGAACAACAAGTAATAAACGACAGACCCCATTGTTAGAAAGAATAAAATATCTATTGCGTACTGTTGCCAATATACATGTGGTCTTAACAACCTTTTATAAGTATCAAATGATCCAACAGAGAGGATGCCTGCAAAGACCATTGTTAACATGGTAATAAATTGCGTACTTAGCGTCATTTAAACAACTTGCTAAAGATTCCTTTAGCTTGATTTTGTTTATTTTCATCAATGTAGTCAAATGAATGAATTTTACCTTGAATCGTTAAGAAACCTTCATCAACATTCAAGTTCTTCATATGCAAGTTGTGACCACGAATTAACAAATAGCCCATCGTTGTTTTTAATAGAAACTCTTCTGTATCAAAGCTATCCACATCTAAAACACCTGTCACTTCTAACTTGCGACGGTCTTTCAACTTCAGGTCATGTTCACGTTTTGTTTCACGTTCCCCTTGATATAACTGTTTTTCATATGGCATGTCCTTCCCTCCTATTCACTACTACCGTATGATAGAGGGATTAAAAACATGTTATTAAATTGAATTGGACTCTATTTTTTCTTCATTAATGACAGAGTATAGTCGAGACGTCTGGTCTTTTTTTACATGTTCTTGTAACGTTTCGACTTTAATCGTTAGCCTTTTATGGCCGTATTGAATCATCACTTCATCACCGACTTTTAAGTCAGTAGATGCTTTGGCTGACTGTCCATTAACTTGGATTCTACCTTGGCTTGCTACGTCTTTTGCGACTGTTCTTCTTTTAATGAGCCTCGATAGTTTTAAAAATTTATCTAAGCGCATGTTTACACCTCTTTCATGCTTTTGATGATTTAACTTGTTCCCAATATTGATCCAACTGCTCTAAAGATAAATCAGATAAAGATCCATTATTTTGTTGCACTAATTTTTCTACTTCTTTAAAGCGACTAATAAACTTCCCACACGTTCTATTTAAAGCTATTTCAGGGTCAATTTTATAAAACCGACCTAAATTAACAATCGAGAATAAAACATCACCTAACTCCATTTCTGCTTCGTCTATTGACTTATTCGCTATAGCGTCATGGAATTCCTCTATTTCTTCTTTAACTTTATTAATTACCGGGCTTTCTTCTTGCCAATCAAACCCTACTTTCGCTACCTTCTTTTGGATCTCTTTTGCATACAACAAGCGCGGTAGAGCATCATTTAACCCATCAAGTACTGATCGCGTCTTCGGCTTGTCTTTCTGTTTAATTGCTTCCCAGTTGTCTGTTACTTCATCTACAGAGTTAACTGATACATCACTAAAAACATGTGGATGACGCTCAACCATTTTGTCTGTAATTCCTTTTATAACATCATCGACGGTAAAGAATCCATTCTCTTCACCAATTTGACTATGTAACATAATTTGCAACAAAACATCACCTAACTCTTCAGCAAGGTGATCATCATCTTGAGCATCAATTGCTTCGATTACTTCATATGCTTCCTCAATTAAATATGGTCTTAACGACTCATGTGTTTGTTTTTGATCCCACGGGCAACCATTTGGCCCTCTTAAAGTAGCAATAACATCCTTTAACGCAGCAAAAGTATGGTGTAACTGATTGCGCTCTTGTGGCCTAATATACAATGTAATTAAATTACTCACTTGAAATTCACGATCTAATTCATGTAAAGGTACTGTAATAACAGTTTCATTATGGCTACCGGCTTCTTCAACGATTGTAATTGGGTAATCATACGGTAAGTCTTCCATCAGCGTCAGTTTTACCTCTGAAGCTGTAAAAGTGTCAAACACTTGGCTAATAAGTAGATGGTTCTCATATTGAATCTTGCTTCTGTCTAAATTAGTTCCATCTAACAGTTGAAAGCCTTCAATTGGATCAATTTGAACAGCTGTAAATAGAGGATCAAGGAAACTTTGCCCTCCTTCTATTTCTACTTCTACGTTAGTTTCATTTGCATCTAATAGAAGTTGAACTGTTTTTTCAGCAACCATTGGGTGCCCTGGAACCGTATATATAATGTTCTCGTTTTTTGCTTGATTAATTAAATCATTGGCGATGACGTCATAAACATTTTCAAATTGATCGTTCATTTCATAGATTTTATCAAAGCTTTGAAATTGAACCTCTTCAGCTACTAATTCGTCTATTACTGGGTGATCTAATGTTCTCGTTAAGACTCGGCTACTCTTAATCAGTTCACGATAGACACCTAACGGTAGTTGTTCAATAGTACTAGCTCCTAGACCAATTACTTTAATGCGCCCCATACTTACCCAACTTTCTTAGCTTTTTTATCAATGGTATCGTATTAATTGCTGCTTGTTCTTCGTTTGTAAATAACTTTATTCGGTCAATACAATATAAAACAATTAAAACACCTATAAAACAAAGAGCAATTATTATTAATAGTAATAGTAATCTTTCATCTAGTGCAACAAAGTTCCTCGCTAACAAGTTCAAGCTATACACGACAGTAGTCATTAAGAAAACAACGCCAGAAGCTTTAACTAAAAATCGATTAATACCTTTAGCCTCCACTCTTGATGACCATAATCGATAAAATACGATTACTACAAGCCCAGTCGCTATCACAGAAGCAATACTTGCTCCAATTATGCCAAATTGTTGTATTAATAGAATGTTTAACAACCACTTCACAACTAACAGTAGAGCTAGCCATTTGACTTGTGCTACGCGAATACCATGTCCTTGTAGAAGTACAGAAAGCGTCATAATCATAGAAAACAAAAAGACTAAAACCATCATCAACTGAATCGCTACTGTACCATCACTAGACAAGTAAAATAACGGGTTTAAAACAGGCATGATCGCCACTAACCCAAAGGCAGCACATAGAGAAAATAAAAACGTTAATTTGAAAGCAAAAACTTGATTCCACGCACTAACCTTTTGTTTACTCGGTTCATTCATTTGAATCGCTGGAACAATTGATAAAGCTAAAGCTGAACCAAAAACAAGCCCTAGCTGTACTAATGGATTACCCCGATCATAGATACCTTTTGAAACTACTGCTTCTGTAAATGTATTGCCAAATTCTTTTAAGCTATTAACCATCGTCAAAACATCAACTAACTGAACAATGAGATGTAAGACGTGAGTTAAGCTATAAACAACCATACCTGTTATTAACGGAACTAAAACTTTTTTAAGCTTAAACGAAACTGTTTCCTCCGTCGTCTTTCTATACTTAAAGTAAAAAAATATTAAAACTAAAATAGCAAAGCCTACACCTGCTAATGTTGCAACTGTAGCAAGCAAACCAATGTTATAAACCGATAGCCCATAGTTCACGACGATTATGGTTGAAACAACAATTAATAACACACGTATTAATTGTTCTGTCACTTGTGATAACGCGATAATCGCTTCTTGTTGTTTGAATTGAAAATATCCTCTAAAAAAAGCTGTGATCGGGATAAGCAAAAATAATAGGCTTGTCATTTTAAATGGCATCAAC
>NZ_AKIF01000189.1 GCF_000269905.1 Alkalibacillus haloalkaliphilus C5 | reverse complement strand
CCCTCCCCCTTCTCTTTTATTGTAATTACCAATAAATGTTACATCTATTCTGCAGCATTTGCTCTTTGCTTTTTACCGAGAGTGATAAAGCTTGCTAAAACTAAACCACTAATAATCATTAATGCTATAGCACCTAAAACATTAGAAATCTCAAATAAATTGAATTGAAAGTTGACCACAAAAGCAATGAATATTGCTAAAATCATTAACCCTCTTCTTTTACTTTTCCTATAAAACGACATAAAAATAGATAAAGATATAACTGATCCTATAAAGACTGTAATTAATACCATTATGTATAAAATTAATTCTTCAATCATAAATTCACTCTCCTAAATCGAACGCTGTGTACATTATACCATTTTTGTGAATTTTAAAATCCTTTTAACTAAATTTTCAAAACATAAAAATAATAATCTATTCCTTACTTATTACATATTACTAAAGCCTTTACTAATCATAATGATTAAGAACATAAAAATTAAGAAAGAAGGATATACCATGTCAAAAGAAATGAACTACGGAGATGATTATAAGTTTATACCGGCGACTTCGATTGGAAGTGGTGTAGGTAAAGAATTACTGACTGACCTTGTCCAACATACGATTCAAGTGGTAAATGTCTTTTTCTATGGGGATCCAGACAGCAACGAATTCGTGTTAATTGATGCTGGTATGCCAAGGTCTGCCGATGATATTAAGGCTGTTGCTGCAGAGCGATTTGGTGATGATGCACGTCCGAAAGCGATCATCTTAACGCATGGGCACTTTGATCATGTCGGTGCGATTATCGAATTAATCGATTATTGGGACGTACCCGTTTATGCTCATGAGTTGGAAAATCCGTTTTTAACTGGTGAGAAAGATTATCCTGAGCCTGATTCAACTGTTGAAGGTGGTTTAATTGCTAAAATGTCTCCCATTTTCCCAAATGAAGCGATCGACATTAGCAATCACCTCGAGCCACTCCCTTCTGACGGAAGTGTTCCTCATATGCCTGGATTCAGCTGGGTTCACACGCCTGGGCATACACCTGGACATGTTTCATTATTCCGTGAAGAAGACGGTACATTAATTGTTGGTGATGCATTTGTGACAGTAAGACAAGACTCGTTGTATAAAGTGTTTACCCAAGAAAAAGAAATTAGTGGACCTCCTCGCTACTTAACGACAGATTGGCAGCAAGCTTGGGATTCAGTTAAAAAATTAGCTGAGTTAAAACCAACTAGCTGCTACGGGGCATGGAGTTCCTTTATACGGTGATGAGCTAACTGAAGATTTAAACGATCTTGTACAAAACTTTGAAGAAGTCGCTATTCCTGACGACGGAAAATACATTTAAAATGCACATAACCCCCCTTTGGCCACATCTGCACCAAAGGGGGTTACTTTTAAAAATCGTATTGATCTTCTTTCTTCTGCTTAATCTCTTGATAAGTCTCCGTTAACACAACCGTGTCTTCTACTAATCGATCAATTCGCGCTAATACGTCGTGATTGACGATTTCTTTTCTATGAAAATCGACTTCTTCAATGAATACGTACGTTTGAACGATTTGTGCCTTCATATAGCCTAAAATCGACTTTAAATGTTGTTCGAGAATAAGGTAGTGTTTTGCTGAGCCAGCAGTTGCAAGCATACCGACTACTTTATCTCGGAATGCATCAACTGGCAGTAGGTCGAAAATGTTTTTTAACGTTGCTGGAATTGACGCTTGGAAGATTGGCGTTCCAATGATAATCGCATCAGCATCCATTATTGTTTCGGTTACATATTTAGTATCACCGTCATAATCTAAATAGTTACGCCCATCACTAAATTGAACTTGATAATCTGCTAAGTCGATTAGCGTTGTTTCAGCTTCAGGGTATTGCCTTTTTAACGACTCCATCGTGTAATCCATTGCGGTTCTCGTTTTAGAACCAACAATCGACCCGGATAATCCGACAATTTTCATCCCTCTTCCCTCCTCTACTTACGTGTATGCTTCTTAATCTCTGGTAGTATTTCAGATCCGATTATGTCAATGTTACGTTTTAGTTGATCAAACGGCATGCCACCAAAGTCCATTTGGGCAATGTAACGTTGATGACCAAACAATTCGTGCTGATATAAAATTTTCTCAATAATTTGTTGTGGACTACCAATATTCATGACATTATGTGGATCAACACCTTGAGCAAAGTTTTGCTTCGGAAAGCCTTGTCCATTCGTCTTCTTCATACCTTCATTAATATGAGGATACAATTCTTTAAGTGCTTGTTGTGATGTTTCAGCTGCATAGAAAAAGCCAGCTGTAGCAATCGGTAATTGTTCTGGGTCATAACCATTCATACTAGCCGCTTCACGATATGCATCGACCGTTCGTTTAAATACGGTCGCCGGTCCACCTAAATGCGCCATAAATATCGGAACGCCAGCATAACCTGCTTTTACAGCACTCGTTGGCGAACCACCTACCGCACGCCAAATAGGCATCCAACCATTTTTCGGACGCGGTAATACGTGGGCATCTTTAAGTGGTGCGCGATACTTGCCACTCCAATTAACGACCTCTTCTTCATTAATTTTACGTAATAACTCAAACTTTTCATCATATAGCTCTTCATAATCTCTTAAGTTATAGCCTAACAATTCAAAGTTACCGACACGAGATGCTCGTCCTGCAACGATCTCTGCACGACCTTTTGAAATCAAATCAATCGTTGCAAAATCTTCATACACACGCACTGGGTCCAACGTGCTAATAATCGTGGATGAACTTGCAATTTTTATTTTCTCAGTTGCTTGTGCGATTGCACTTAATACAACTGAATGAGCTTGTGTTGTAAAGTAATCTTGGTGACTTTCTCCAACACTAAAGAAATCGATACCAGCTTGTTCTGCTAATTGTGATAGCTCTATAATTTCATGTATTCGTTGTTCTGCTGGTATACGCTCTCCTGTATTTGGGTTCGGCAAATGGTCACCTAGCGTATATAATCCAAATTCTAGACCGTTATCAGGGTTAATACGGTATTTTTCCATGATGATCAGCCCTTCCATTCTTTTATTTCTCTCTATTTTATCTTACAATAATATTATCTATCAAAACTGTCGCAAATGAAAGTACGCACTTTTATGAACCATAGTATACTAAAAGATACTGTAAAGGAGTTTTACAAAATGGAAGAACGTCAACCTGAATTATGTCGAGTTGAAGATGCCTTAAGTATTCTTGTTGGTAAATGGAAACCGATCATATTATTACACTTATTACAAGAAGATACACACCGCTTCAATGAACTGAAACGAAAATTGCCTGGCATTACACAGAAGATGCTAACGAAACAACTTCGCGAATTAGAAGATGAAGACATTGTCGTACGTACAGTCTACCCTCAAGTCCCACCTAAAGTGGAGTACGCCATTAGTGAGTATGGTCGTAGTTTAGAACCGATTCTTGAAGCTATGCATGAATGGGGCCAAAATCATACTTTACGAAAAAACCAAAAAAACAAGGATGAAAGTTAGTAACTCCATCCTTGTTTTACCCTAATTCGTCATTTAAATAGTTTAATAAATCATTTAACGTCAAGTACCGTTCATCATTGATCACATCATAATATTGAAACTCCGGCTTATAGCCTTGTTTAACCCTTTCATTCACTGCTTCAATATCTTGTTCAATATCACCAATTGACTTTATGAACCGCTCTTGAATTGAGTAGCCCAAATAATTATCTTCAAACTGTACTTGCTCATTCATAATCTTACCATTAAACTTTGGTATTATTTTATTTTTATCTTCTAAAAACAACGTATGATCACTAATAACTTCATTATGACTATAAACTCTTAAAGTTAAATCAAGTGTATCATTAATAACTAACTCAGCTCTTCTCTGACCTAACGTTGCGACAATATACACATTACTATCCGATAAATGAAAATCCCGTTCATCGAAGTAAACTTTAAATTGTTGTAACGCTACTTGAACCTTCTCAAACTTCGCTTCGCGATAATTCTTTGAATCATTTAAATTCTGATTGACCTTAAAATAATGTTTATATACCTTTTTTAAATTACGTTCCAACTCTACCAGTTCCAAATCAACATGAACCATATCCTTAGCTTCATCAAAGAACCCCATTCCACATCCCTCCTACTCATACTTACTCTTATAATTTAATGTATATTCTTGTACTTATATTTTTTATCTAATCTATTATTCTATTAAGATAAGGCTGTTGGTTATGAAGCGAGTTAATCAATATTTACAAGATTAGATATATGAACACGCTAGATTTAAATCTTCAATATAATGTAGTATCCTGATCAGGATAAATTTGAATAGGAGGTTATTTTATGAGTGATGGAAGAAGCCGCTCTGCTGTATGTCGTTTATTAAGAACCCTTGACCCTGGTACACCTGTAAACGAAGTGTTTGTTAATGGTGAATCTGAACCTGCTGACTACTTTGCTTCGCTTGATTCTGATTCTAACTTAGCTTACTTCGTTCAAAATGATGGTGACTTATTAGTTGCTGACTGTAACCGTATTGATATGATCGAGATTGACACGTAAAAAATCGTCCATGCCGAATTGGCATGAACGATAACCATCTCACAGCGCTCCTTGTGAGAAGAGGAAGTGGCTATAAGGCCGCTTCCTTTTTTAATAACATATATCAGTTAAATGACATATGTTACCTATAAATATGTATATAGGAGCTACACAGTATGGG
>NZ_AKIF01000188.1 GCF_000269905.1 Alkalibacillus haloalkaliphilus C5 | reverse complement strand
GATTAACTGGTTGACTATCATATATAACAGTTATAGAATCTTGTAAATTAATTTCTAAAAGCTCTAATAAATCACTCACTGTTATATGATCAGTTATTTCATAATAAATTTGGTCATATTCCTTAATCGTTGTATCAAGTTGTGCAAGCCTACTGTTATGATATAACGTTAGCATTTGGTCTTTAATGAGGTAGTCTTTACCATTTATCTTTATTTTAAAGGGATGAACTTTTTCATGAATACTAGAATCAACATGTTGAATAAGTACATCTTTAACAGTTGTTTTCGGTTGCCAATTTATTTCGTCACCATCTTGAAGCAAATCATCACTATGAGCCACACGACCATTCAACTCTACTTTTTGTGGTATTTTTATTCTCGAATCATTAAGTTGGACCGTTAAATCTTCTAGAGGCCCAGTTAGATCTTGGACTGTAATGTTAGGGGTTTTACCATCTTCACCTTGTAAAACTTCGATTTCATCACTGTGAGAAATGGAGTCTCGGATTGAGGCTGTTTTTTCATTGATCTTGATCGTTGGTGCAGTCCCATATGTTCCTGGAAGTGTGATAGATTTACCGTTAAATGTCACGACGATTCCCATACCAGGCTTTCCATAAAGTTTTTTAAGTTCTATTCCAGCCGCAAGTAAGCAATCACCAATTGTTAACTGCTTAATATCGAATAATCGGACCATTCGTTCATTAATCGTTACACTGATGTAATGGACTGGACTTTGTTGTGATGCAATAGCAATTCCAATCGGCGTTACATATTCAGGGCTACTTGGTAACTGGTCTTGCCCTTTTAAGTCTTTAATTGCTTCAATACCACGCACTGCTACTCTGTTTTTCGGTAATTGTAGTTTATCTGCAATGTATTGTGTTAGATTTGGAGTTAAACTACCGCCGCCAACTAACATAACGGCTTGTGGTGATTGTTTATTAAGCTCAATCACTTGGTTACATATAGAATCAGCTAATTGATCTATAGCGTAATGAACTTCTTTTGTTGCTTCTTCAATTGGAACTTCAGATGTAAAGCCTAATATATCTTCAATTTCCATTTTATTTTCTTCCACTAACTGTCTTTTTGCTTCTTCTGCTTGATGGAAATCTAATAAATACTGTTGGCTTATTGCTTCTGTAATTTCATCTCCAGCTTTAGGAACCATTCCATAAGCAATGACAGTACCCTCTTTTGTAATTGCAATATCACTCGTTCCAGCACCGATATCAACTAATGCAACGTTTAATTTTCTCATAGATTGTGGGATTAGTACTTGAATTGCGGCAATTGGTTCCAATGTTAAAGCTTGCATTTCTAATCCAGCTCGTTGTAACGCTGATAATAAAGACTCGACAACAACTTTAGGAAGAAAGGTCGCGATAATATCCACCTGAGCTTGTTCACCTTGTTGGTCGATTAATGAGCCGATCTCTTGTTCATCTAAATAGTAATGTAAAACTGAATAACCAACACAATAGTATTGTGTACTAGAGGCTTCTTCCTCCTGTTCAGCTAGTTGATATTGAGCTTGTTGTACCGCTGCTAATTCTAAATGAAATATATCATCAGATGTCATTAGCGGTTGTTCGGAAATGTTAACCGTAACAGAACTATTCATCGTCTTTAAAGCGCGACCGGCAGCTGCAACACACACTTCATTTAATGTGCCATGCTTTGCTTCTAGTTCATTTTTAACTTCTTGAATAACATCTGATACAGCAATAATATTATGTATTTGTCCATCTACCATAGAACGTTCTTTATGCTCACGTGAAACCATATCAATAACACGATAAACATTGTCTTCTTTTTGTAAAATAAGGCCTACTACAGTGCGAGTCCCGATATCTAAAGCAAATAAATGGTTCATATTACCACCTCTTTATTAAATACAATGTTCAAAGCTTTAAGCTGAGAGAATGACAAGACTTCAGTCGTTCGATATAATAATTGTATATTATCTTATCACTTTGAATCGTTGAATTTAGCGAATTTTGTATAAAAATAACGTAATTAAGGTTAATGTACCATAAAAGTTCATGTATATAAACTAAATTTGGAGGCAAGCTTTCATGAGTAATCATTTAGATCAATTAAGAGAAGAGCTCGATCAAGTTAATATTAAAATTTTAGAACTAATTAATGAACGTGGCCGTCTCGTTAAAGAAATCGGCGATATTAAAACATCACAAGGAATGAAAGCATATGATCCTGTAAGAGAGCGAGAGATGTTAAATCATATTGTAGAACAACACGAAGGGCCTTTTGAATATTCAACTATTGAGCATTTATTTAAAGAAATTTTTAAAGCGGCTAAAGAATTACAAGAGGATGACTATCAAAAAACGTTGCTCGTCTCTCGTGAGAAAAAACCTACCGATACGGTTGTTAATGTAGGTGATGTATCAGTTGGGAATGGTCAATCTCAATTCGTAATTGGACCATGTTCTGTTGAATCCCAAGCACAAGTTGACACAGTGGCTAAATCAGTAAAAGAGCAAGGTGTTAATATTTTAAGAGGTGGCGCATTTAAACCACGTACTTCTCCTTATGACTTTCAAGGGTTAGGAGAAGAAGGTCTTAAAATATTAAGAAATTCTGGTGACCGATACGGCTTGAAAGTTGTTAGTGAAATTACGAATCCGAAAGATATTGAGATCGGTTCACAGTATTTAGATATTATTCAAATTGGCGCACGCAATATGCAAAACTTTGACTTATTGAAAGAAGCAGGGAAAGTGAACAAACCGATTCTGTTAAAGCGTGGTTTAGCAGCTACCATTAATGAATTTATGAATGCAGCGGAGTATATTGTTTCACAAGGGAATAGTGACCTAATTCTTTGTGAAAGAGGTATTAGAACATACGAAACAGCAACTAGAAATACGTTAGATATTACAGCTGTACCTGTATTAAAACAAGAAACTCACTTACCAGTTATGGTTGATGTGACTCATTCTACGGGACGTCGAGATCTACTTTTACCTGCGGCCAAGGCAGCACTAGCAGTAGGAGCTGATGGTGTGATGGCAGAAGTACATCCAGACCCAGCTGTTGCTCTATCAGATTCACAACAACAAATGGATATCCCAACGTTTGAATATTTCATGGAACAATTAAAACAACCTAATGTTACAGCTCATAACATATAAATAGATTTGTTTAAAAAAGGTCGTAGCGTATATACTTCGATCTTTTTTGTTTTGTAGCCACACATTTATTGAACCTTACACGGTTTTCTTTTATAATTGCATAATTGTTCGGCCGTTAAGGCGAGTTTAATGGTGTTTAACGAAATAACTATGCGGTTAGAAAATTCAATGAAATAAGTTTAATTAACGTTATGAATGGACTATGTTTTCATGTATAATAAGAGAAAATTATGTATTTCATAAACATGAAAAAATAGGAAAAACTATTATCATATGTTGACTATTTTAGCTCTGTAAATCTGTACAGGGCTTTACTAAAAGTTTATTTTACAAGGAGTCGTTGAAAGATGGGTGTAACAATATACGATGTAGCCAAAAAAGCTAATGTATCAATGGCAACAGTATCTCGAGTAATTAATGGAAACACAAACGTAAAACCGACAACTAGGCAGAAGGTGTTAGACGCTATTAATGAGTTAGGGTTTAGGCCGAATGCCGTTGCACGTGGTTTAGCAAGCCGTAAAACGACATCAGTTGGTGTTATTATTCCTGATATATCGAACCTTTTCTTTGCAGAACTTGCAAGAGGTATTGAAGATATAGCATCAATGTACAAGTATCATATTATTTTAAGTAGCTCAGATCAGCAGAAAAATAAAGAGCTTGATTTACTTGATAATATGTTAGAAAAACAAGTTGATGGTGTCATCTTTATGGGGTCATCAGTAACAGATGAACATATTGAAGCATTTAAACACGCTAATGTTCCCGTTATATTAGCAGCTACGGTTGATGAATCTCAGTCATTAGCTTCAGTTAATATTGATTACTACCAGGCGATGAAAGAAGCGGTTCAGTTTTTAGCTGAACATAATGATGAAGCAATTGGCTTTGTCACATCTCCATTGAATGCCACAATTAATGAAATGAAAAAACAAGGATATGAAGATGCTTTAAATGACAAAGGATTAAGTTTTAATCAGGAGTTAATTTATGCTGGTGACGATAGTTATAATTCAGGAATTGAAGCGGCTAATTATTTTCTAAGCTTACAAAAACGTCCAAAAGCAATTATTACTTCTTCAGATGAAATGGCACTTGGTGTCATTCATGGCGCGCAAGACCAAGGTGTTAAAATCCCTGAAGAAATTGAAGTGATCGGTTTTGACAATACGAGGTTAGCCAATATGGTTCGACCAACTTTAACAAGTGTTTTACAGCCGATGTATGATATTGGTGCTGTTTCAATGCGTTTACTTACAAAATTACTACGTGGTGAAGAAATTGACCAAGAACAAGTAACATTACCTCACAGAATTGTAGAAAGAGACTCAACAAAATAAAAAATATGTCGATATTCATGGTAGACAGGTTAATAGAAATAGGGTGAGAGGTAATGAAAAAAGAGATTTATTAACACCGATTGGAATAGCCCTTGGTGCAACCATGATTTTGTTAGGAATTTTCTTTAATGACGGAATTTCTGGTGTCAGTTCATTTGTGCAAGTTAGTTCATTTATCGTTGTAATCGGGGGATTGTTAGGAGCATTATTCGTTAACTTCAATCT
>NZ_AKIF01000187.1 GCF_000269905.1 Alkalibacillus haloalkaliphilus C5 | reverse complement strand
TTTTAAATAAAGCTCAGTCCATTTATTTAAAACAGATTGTGAGATAGTCGACTCAAGTGCTTCTTGAACGATGGCTACAGCTTGTTCATATTGTTCGGCCCCCTCTTCTAACCGAAACCATTCTGTATAATAATCTTTTTGTACTTCTTCCATCGTTTCAATATTGTCTTTAAGTACTTTTTTTGCAATATGATCAGCTTCATCTATCGTTAGCTCATCATTTTGCTCATCAGGTAAGTCAACTTCAACACTTTCTTCTTCATTATCCTGATCACGAACTTCTTCAAATGAATCAGAAACAACAGTCTCATGCTGATCTTCACGAAGAATTATATAACCTTTGTGACCTTGTTCTCCTTGTAAATTAAGGTGCTCTGTAGCGCTTTTCATTTCACTTTGTTGACATCCGACTAAAACGATAACTAGCATTACGATAATCCACGATTGCTTCATTTCTACCGCACCCTTTATACCATTTATTTCAATTTCATTATATTAAAATAATCGGAAAAAGTCGACAAATTCAGGGGGGGAAATTGTAAGAAATTTGGTAGGTTGTTAGATTATTATATAAAAACAGAGACTTAGAAGTTTTCCAAGTCTCTGTTACTTATGAAAATTGCTGAAACGATCCCAATAACTACAGCTAAAAGGTGTATGATGAGAAACGTGTATAAATTATAAAAACATACTATTCGTATATTGATTTAACCATGCAAATCGGTAAATGACTGACTCAGGTTCACTTGGAGGCCCACCTAAACGATCGATCAGTTCATTAGCACTGTTTATAAGTGGGATAGCTAACAAACTACCACTAACAAGCAACACAACAACCAAAACGAATAAATAAACCTTCTGTTGGTTCTGACTTATGTTTCTCGCAACTCGATTACTCCAATAAAAACCCATAACCCAAACAGGTAAAAACAAGATACTAACTAATATACCAAGGTTTCCATTGCCTGATATAACATCTGGCGAAACAGTCATTACATTAACGAAGTAATAGCCGATTGCTGAAATGACTAGAGCGCTAATCCAATACACGTATAATTTTTTCATTTCCCTCCAACTTTTTAGAAATTTTCTTCAATTATATCATACTAATTTTGGGCAAGTTCTACCCCTCACCTTTTAGTATGTTTAAAATCGCTTCTAATTGGTTACGTTCTTCGTTTATTAGTTCATCAACGACTGAAGCTAGTTGTGAGTCATCTCCACTTTCAATTGATTCCCCTTCTAGCTTTAACATATATAACAGTAGTACATCGAGGGCAACTTCACGCTTTTCGTCCCCTTCCAACTGCCGTTCAGCAATCCGCTTCAACAATGCCGTTTCTGGGTTAGTCATGTTGTTCCTCCTTTTTCGCCTTGCCACCAGTAATATTAAACTGATTAATCGCGGGCGTGCCGCTAGGCTTTTGATCTGAATACGTAAAACCTAACATTGTAGCTTGGTATGGCAGGTCTCCTCGCCACTTTAATTGGAAGTTTGGAAACGATAATTGTTCACCAGGCTGGATCGTGACCGCTTGTGAAGGCTTAAGCCAAATTTCATTTTTTAACTCTGAATGATGGATCCGCTCCCACTCACCTTGTGCTTGCCGACGCACTTGGTTATTGCCATTGGTATCAGAGTTAACATACTTACCAAAGAACTCAAACGGATGCTCATCTGAAAACTTAAAACAAATATAAGGTCCTGTAATAGGTTGCGAGCCAATGTTCACAATTAAATATGAACAGAGAGCTAAATGCTCACCACCTTCTTCGTCCATGTTAAGTGAAAATGTGAAGTAGCTAAGTACATCATAGTCTTTCTTAGTTGAGTGCTCAATTTTTTGTTTAATTTGATTAACGTATTCATTTCTCTGCTGTCGCCAGTCGTGTACTCTCTCAACGGCTGTTGCTTTCATATGATTCTTCACCCTTTCATATAATGATTACATCTTGATGAATTCCATAAGGGCTCCACTTATAAAATTTATGACAAAAACGGGCAATTATGACTGTCATGAAATTCGTCATCTATCAATATTAACCTACACGATGAAGTTAATAGTTTAATAAAATACTTATATGGACATGAGAGGTGGTCTTTTGTGCAATATCGACTATTTAACACGAAAGAAGTTGAAGCGTTACAAGAACGGCTGAGGCTTTATGAGAATATGTTTCAGGATTTTTATGAAAGCGAGGCATTCGAAGACTACTTACTCATGAAAAATGAAGTTCACGCTTTAAAAAAGCAAATCGTAAAAATAGAAGGGGTTTTGAAAGTGGTGAATGAAAATCAACAAGAACAAGACCAGAAAATTAAAGCCCAACAATCTGGTCAGTCAGATGAGTTAAAATCAATCATACAGTTGCTTCAAGAAGTGAAAACTGAATTGGCCTCAATTAAAGGTCAGCATACCCCAGAAACTGAACAGCTAAATGAAAATGAACAAGAAGAACAGACAGAAAATGTAGAACCAACAGAAGACATTTCACCTGTAGAACATGTACAAATACAGTCAAATCAAGTTAACAGTCAAGCTTCACGCTTTTTACAAAACGCAAAGCAAACACAAGTTAAGAAACCAAACAACGAGGCTGTTCAACCGAAATCGTCAACACAACCAAGAAGACAAAGAACACCTGAGTTTCGCCAACTACAACATTTAATAAGATCCAATGCAACGAGTTATATCCAATCTGATCAACCTACCCAATCCACTCAACCTGCCGCATCACCGCGGTTTAAAACACGTGTTAGCTCAGGTCGTACAACAACATCTAATACAGGTGATTTATCTCACAATTTTAAACCGCGTAACTATCCAAGTAAGTATGATCAATTACAACCGCGTACTAAAAAGCGAAAGAAAAAACGTTCTAAACCAAAAACAGATGCAACTGAGCAACCTAAACCAACTTCTCAACCGGAATTAAAACGTCAAGAACAACTAGAACAAAAACGAGAACCACAACCAACTACTGCAAATCAAGTACAACCCAATAAACCTACGAACAACCAACCATCACAACAATCAAACTCACAACCATTACAACCCAAACAGCCAACTGAAAAACAACAACCTATTAAACAAGATGAATCAGTACTAGAGAAAATTCTCCCATCTCAGTTTTTCAAAAATAAGTAACACGGTTATACCTTATACCAGAGTGTATTGTTAAGGATATGGTTAATCTGACCAATGCTGAACTGCCAAATGGATGTTGGGGCGTTTTATCAGGAACTAAATTACAAATGACATTGTATTGGCCATTAATGAATGAGTCTCGTTCACCTTTTTACTACAGAGTAAGTCTAGGTGAATATCAGAAAGTGAAGGATGAGATGAGTAGAAAAAATGAACAACTGATTGCAAGGTTCACTCTCACCCGAAAACGAGAGCTATTCCGTCTTATACTAACCGTCTCAACCATCCAGATCAAACTACTTTAGTGCTAATTCTTTCATTAAAGGTCACGCCACCAGAGCTAAGAGGGTATTATATTTTTATATTGAAAATGTTCACTCTTATGTCCCATACCCAATTGTTATGAACTCTCAATAACCGCCCTATCTGAAAAGATGAAGTGCGACTATGATAATGTATAAAGCTAAAGGAGTGATATTATGCGTGCAAAAAGCTCAACAAGTCATTTAAAACAATTACGTGCTACTGACAATTCTAGTAAGGCACACAGAGGTGTGAAAAGTAGCCGCCGTCGTCGCGGTGGCTGTGGATGCAGTGGTAAGTAGTGGATGATGTGAAGCTCCTCGTTATTTTTTGAGAGGAGCTTTAAATTATAGACGTTTATATTAATCTACTTCAAACAGTAGAAATGATGGTAATAGACTATACCCTCTTGAGGCTTTCACATAAGGTAAAGTATATTGAATAAAGTGACTATGGAGGTGTAAAAATGAGTTATCGTAAAAATTGTCCCCCACAACCACAACCCGTACAGGATATCCTATGTATTAACACAGAAAAAGTATATGATTGGATCGTCAACGAAGCTAATTTTGATTTAAATATAACTAATGAAGATTTACCGAATGGCATTACATGTGATGATTTTGATAGTGAAGATGTGACCTGTACTGTCATCCCAGCAGAAGTAGACCCAATTGAAGTGATCAATGTTGAAGACCGTGAGTTTGTAATTGACGGCACTGAGGTTGAATTACAAATTGTTACGATCAGAAAGAACTTCGTTGTTATTATTAACTTCCCGACCGATAACGGCAATGGCGATGTTGAATTAGAGCTTGAATTTTCAAGAAGTGAGCAAGTCGTCCTTTGTGCGCCAGAAGGAACTGAAATTGATGTCACGTATGCAGAATTAGATTGTTTCATCGTTTCGTTCGACTGTGAATTAGGTGATACAGATGAAGATGATACGTTTGATGCGCTTGTTTCAGTACGATTGTGCCAAAGCATTCAGTCTGTCTATCCTGTAACGTTAGAAGTTGAAGCTGACTATTGTTTACCGCGTGAGCCTTTAGCTGTTGGGCCATGTCCTACACCTGTTCGTCCTGAGCAATGTCCTGTATTATTCCCAGTAGGGTCTAATAGGAGTCAATACCGAACTGATGCCGGTGTTTATAATTATACAGCAGCTCCACCGGAACCAGAGGAACCACAATTAGAAGTAGAACAGCCAGAAGAAGTTGATGACAACCAAAATGAGCAATCTGAGTAAGCTAAAAACACCTACAAGAGGTGGTTTTTAGCTTTACAGTTGATTCTTTTCGACATTACCATCTTTCATAACATATTGGACGTGATCGTTATTAGCTAGTGCATCTAAATCTTC
>NZ_AKIF01000186.1 GCF_000269905.1 Alkalibacillus haloalkaliphilus C5 | reverse complement strand
AGAACTAATGGGCGTTATTCAAAAGGTGGCGGCTATGGTAACTGAAGAAAATGGTGCATGTAGAGTTATTACTAACTTAGGGGATTATCAAGATTCAAAACATTTACATTGGCATATAGTTTCTGGAGAACAGTTGAGGTAGTTAGTTGAAGATGGGAAAAGAGGGGGAAAATATATGATGAACCACCAATATCTGCTTAGTTTAACCTCCTGGACCTAATAATCAGGAAAACACTTATAGTATGCGTATTGTTAAACTGCAACAACTGATAAAAGAGCTATTAGATATCCGTGAAAATGCACCTTTAACCAAGAGGATATATTAAATCCTGTTATTAAAGTTAATGGGGAAAACCTTATTTATACTTAAGGGGGCGATAGTTAAGTATAGGACTTCCACGACCGTTTTTATAAACCGGTCCTTTTAATATAAATTTAGGTTCAGAAAATTGTGATATTGGAGAAGTGAATATGTAAATTGAATTCAATGAAATCGATCAAAATTCTTACGGGCGGACGTTTATTTGAAGGGTTTTGTTAGGGAAATAATGATTTAAACGTAATTTAGGGAGGGTCTCTAATGGATAATTCTACAGAATCATTACAATGCCCAAAATGTGGAAGTACAGACTTAGGAAAAGGTAAGCATGCAGGATATAATGGCATGAATCCTGTAAATAAGCTGAGTTTTGGTTCAGAAGTTGAGTATATTCTTTGTACTGACTGTGGGTTTATTATTGAAAGCTATGTAAAAAAGCCAAATAAATTTAAAGGGACACTATAAAATTTGATACTTCTATTTAACTCTATGATCGTTTTATAACTTGGTCTTTTATTATTTTTATTCAAAAAATTATGGTATTGAAGGTGAAAATAGCTATGCAAATTGAATTCAAAGCAGTTGATCCAAATAATTACGTTGAATGTGTGAAGTTGAACGTAAAAGATGATCAAAAGGATTTTGTTGCACCTAATTGGTTCTCTCTACTTGAAGCAAATTATGAAAATGGCGAAAGATTTCCTATGGCTATTTATCAAGGTGAAACTATGATTGGTTTTATGATGTATGTGTTTTATCCGGCTGATGAGGACTATCCATTAGATTCATGGTGGATTGAACGATTTATGATTGATCAAGACTACCAGAATAAAGGTTATGGAAAAGAATCTTTAAATAGATTTATTAATTACTTTAGAAGTAAGTATGGAAGCATCGGGCTTCGAATAGCAACAGAACCCAAAAATGAAGTGGCTATTAAATTATATGAAGAAATAGGTTTTGTAAAAACAGGAGAATTTGTAGAAGGAGAAGCTGTATTGTATATGAAGGTATAAGTTAAATTATTGTGTTGGAGAGTGAGAGTATGAGCCCAGTAGCAAATAAAGAATTGTCTTTTCGATTGGAAGATTCAGAAATTGAAACAGTGAGATCTCGACTAACAGAAATTCAAAAAATAGAAGGTAATCCAATGGGAGTAGACATTCAAAGGTTTGGGAATGCAACAGCTTTTTCAGTAAAGAACATTCCAGGTCCATCTTTCAATACGATAAAAGGGTTAAAAGAAGGTGATGAAAACCAAATAGATAAGATTATAGATTTTTACAAAGAAAAAGAGATTCCCGTTCGATTTGAATTAACTCCTGCTCATACTTCTTCAGAATTACTAACTTCTCTAAGTGATGCGGGCTATTATCACCATGATTTTCATACAACATTTTATGCTTCAACTTCTAATGAATTAACAGTAAGTTATGACCCAAAGATTACGATTCGTGAGTTAGAAGGAAATGAATTTAACACATTTGCGGAAATCTATACTAAAGGTTTTCAAATGCCAGCATTTTTAAAAAGTGGAGTCGCACAAAATAATGAAGTACTTTATAACATAAAAAATTGGACTTTTTATCTAGCTAGTTATGAAAACGAACCTGCAGGGATAGGCGTTTTGTTCATAAAAGACGGTATAGCTACTTTAGCTGCTTCAGCTACTTTACCAAACTTCAGAAATAAAGGAGTCCATAGTGCATTAATAAAGCACCGTATTGACCATGCCAAGCGTGAAAAGTGTGATGTTGTTGTAGGGCAAGCCAGGTTTGGCGCAGTCAGTCAAAATAATATGGAAAGAGTAGGAATGAATATAGCTTATACAAAAGCAATATGGGTTGAAAAAAAAAGCTAGTTAGTAGATAGAATGGGGGATTTAATTTTGAATAAAATCCTATTGCACATAGAAGGTCTTGCCGTCTTTGCATTAAGTATTTATCTTTATGGATATTGTCAATTTAGTTGGGTATTATTTTTTGTCTTGCTACTATCACCAGATGTTTCAATGCTTGGTTATTTATTTAATAATAAAGTTGGTGCAATGCTTTATAATTATTTTCATACTTACACTACAGCTATAATTGTTATTCTTTTGGGTTTATTAATATCCAACCAAACGGCTTTAGCAGTCGGTTTAATTTGGTTAGCCCATATTGGAATGGACAGAATGGTTGGTTATGGATTAAAGTACCCAACAGAATTTAAAGACACTCATTTAAATCGTGTGTAATTTTATTTGTGATATTTCTTCACTAACTGTACGTAACTCATGAAGGGCCCTTTTTTGTTTTATATAAAATTGAAGAGTAGGTGGATTTAATATGAAGAAAGTGTTAAAGCAATTCGAAGAAACAATGGATACCATACAAAAGTTAAAAGAGGTACCAGAAGCACAACTAACTGAACCAATCAGTGATGGAAAATGGTCGATTAGAGAAATAGTAGGGCATTTATATTATTGGGATAAGCATAATCTTGAAAAAATGGTTCCGTTAATGACTAACGGAGGAAAGTTGCCACCGTTTCCTAATCATGACGAACACAACGAAGAAGCGGTAGCCTATATAAAAGATCATTCAGTTGAAACTGTGATTGATGATTTTATAGAAACGCGAAAAGAACTGATCGAAAGTATCTCAAAAGTAGAAAAGGATACTAGATTTACAATTGGACAAGGAAAGCGAAAATTCTCAAGTGAAAGTTTTATAAAAATCTTTGTAAAACATGATGTTCACCATTTGCAACAAATCAATGTGAAATTAAATCATTAGATTAAGCATTTAGATAAATAAAGGGGTATTCTAATTAATTGGCGAAGTAATATTTGTATTGATATCTATTTTAAGAGGTGGAGTTATTGAAAAATTATTTGGAGTTTGAAAAGCCAATATTTGAATTAAAAAACAAAATCAATGAGCTCATCACTTACGCAGAAGAATCAGACGTTGACCTTTCTAAAGAAATATCTAACCTCCAAGAGCGTGTTTCAAATTTACAAGATGAAATTTATAATAATCTGACGCCATGGCAAAGAGTTCAAATAGCACGTCACCCGAATCGACCAACGACATTAGAATATATTGATTTATTATTTGATCAGTTTATCGAGTTGCACGGTGATCGTTATTTTAGTGATGACCAAGCTATTGTTGGTGGAATTGCTAAGTTTGACGATAGGCCAGTTACAATTATTGGTCAACAAAGAGGTCGAGATACGAAAGAGAATTTAGCACGAAACTTTGGCATGCCGAATCCAGAAGGCTATAGAAAAGCTTTAAGGCTGATGAAACAAGCAGAAAAATTCAATAGACCTGTTATTACGTTAATCGATACAAAAGGGGCCTTTCCAGGAAAAGGAGCAGAAGAACGCGGGCAATCAAGAGCACTTGCACATAACCTTTTTGAGATGGCCGGATTGAAAGTACCCATTATAAGCATTGTAATTGGTGAAGGCGCGAGTGGGGGAGCATTAGGAATTGGTGTAGGAAACCATATTCATATGTTAGAAAATACGTGGTTCTCTGTCATTGCGCCAGAATCAGCAGCTGCTCTTCTTTGGAAAGATGCAACTCAAGGTGAGTATGCAGCTAATACGATGAAGATTACCGCACCAGATCTAAAAGAATTAAAGATTATTGATGAAATTGTCCCTGAAATTAAAGGTGGAGCACACCATAACCCAATTGAACAAGCTAATCGATTGAAGAAAATAATAGAAAGATCACTTAAGGAATTTTCGACTTACACCGAAGAAATGGTCGTTGAACAAAGGTATGTAAAATATAAAGGTATTGGAGTATTTAGTGAAGTAAATAAATAGATGTGCCCTTATATAACATTCGAAGCAGAGTCATTGTATTTAAACTGTTGTTAAAAAAATAATTGACTAATAAATTCTAAGGAGGAACTAGACTTGAGAATTCTAATTCTAGGAGCGACAGGTTTTCTGGGCTCAACTCTATTAGGATATGCTGAGAGTTCAGGTTATACAGTATTGGGTACATCAAGGTATGCTCATAACCAATCAAATATCATTTCATTGGACGTAACTGATAAAATGCAGTAGAGCATGTTATAAAAGATAATCTTCCTGATGTATTTATTTGGACATTGTTAAGCAAGGATGAAGAGGATGTACTAATAAACACTGGTCTTACAAACCTTTTATCAGCTATAAGCGAAAGAACGAAATTTATTTTTATTTCTTCGGATGGTGTTTTTACAAAAGGGGAAGGTGACTATACAGAGTCTGATCATACTTTACCAGTAACTGAAGGGACTCCTTTATCTACTTATATCAATTCAAAAATAAAAGGTGAAAAGAAAGTTCAGTATATGCATTCAAATTACACTATTATTCGAACTGGACCCCTTTATGGCAACGATTTAAACCAGAATATTGAACAACGAACGAAAAGAGTTTTAAGAAAGATTGGTGGGAATAGTTATAGTGAAGCAGCAACAAATTTATATAAAACGTTTGTTCATGTTGACGATTTATCAAAAGCGATTAT
>NZ_AKIF01000185.1 GCF_000269905.1 Alkalibacillus haloalkaliphilus C5 | reverse complement strand
TTAAAGCCTTCTAGAGTCGCATTAGTCGATGAGCGATCAGAAATAGCTGCTTCTTATAACGGTGTACCGCAACATGATGTAGGGAAGCGAACGGACGTTATGTCAGATTGCCCAAAAGCTGAAGGTATGATGATGATGGTACGTTCAATGTCTCCAGAAGTATTAGCAGTTGATGAAATCGGAAGGGAAGAGGATGTCGTAAGCTTACTAGAAGCTACTCATACTGGTGTTCAAGTCATTTGTAGTGTACACGGTTACTCAATTGACGATATGAAAAGAAGGCCGAACCTTGCCCCATTAATAGAAGACGAAGTATTTAACCGCTATATCGTATTAAGCCCTCATCCGAAACCAGGCCATGTACTTGGTGTGTATAACGAACGCTTTGAACAATTATCAACAAACGTTAGGGGAATGACAAATGAAGTGGATCGGAGCGATCATGATTCTGTTCACGTGCACGTGGGTCGGAATCGATATAGCTAGAAACTATACTAAAAGGCCAAAGCAGATCCGAGAATTATTACAAGCGCTTCAAATAATGGAAGCAGAAATTGTATATGCTCAAGAGCCTATTCACCGAGTGCTTTCGTATGTTTCTAAACAGTTATCTCCCCCTGTTTCATATATATTTCATGATTTGTCAGAACAATTAATGGTAGGAGATGCGTCCTTACAAAGTTTATGGGAAGACGTGGTGAGTAAACAATGGCGTCAGACAGCGATGAAAGCAAAGGAGAGGGAAATTGTATTGCAGTTTGGCCAATCACTAGGTCTGCACAACATAGAACAACAACAAAAGCAAATTCAATTAGCGAAAGTCCATTTACAGCATGAATTAGAAGCTGCGTTGGAGGATGAGAAGCGGTTTTCAGGAATGTTTAGAACTTTGGGTGTTTTATCAGGACTGTTATTTGTATTGATATTTATTTAAGGGGGCGAGTCCTATGATTGATATATATTTACTATTTCAAGTTGCTGGTATCGGAATTATTATAGCTATGCTTCATACTATTTTAAAGCAAATGGGAAAAGAAGATATGGCGCACTGGGTAACGTTAATAGGTTTTATTATCGTCTTAGTAATAGTAGTTGACTATTTATCACGATTATTTACACAAATTAGGTCTGTATTTATGTTCCAAATGTTAATGTAAAGGGTCGAAGAATATGCCTTTCCTCCAAATGCTATCCGTTATTATAGTTGCGGCAATATTAATCATTGTTGTTCGAGAGAAAAATCATTCTATTGGTTTCTTATTAACATTATTAACAGGTACATTAGTATTTTTCTTTATATTAAATCAAATCGGTGAGTTAATTTCTGTGTTTCAGCAAGTCACTTCACGTATGAATGTTTCACTCCTTCATCTAGATACGATCTTCAAAGTTATTGGTGTGGCATACATAACAGAATTCGCCTCACAAGTATTAAGGGATGCAAATTTAGCTTCAATCGCTATAAAAGTAGAGATTGTAGGGAAGTTGTTTATATTACTTATAGCCCTGCCTATATTTATTACAGTTATAGAAACCTTGCTATCATTTATCCCTCAATAGACCTAGAAGGAGATGTGAAATGAATAAATTTATAATATCCTTCGTAGTTGTTGTGATCGTTTTTATTGGTTGGAATGGATCTATTACACATGCTGAAGAGACTCCTGAAGATGAACAAATTCTAGAAGAGCTTGATGAACTTTTCGAAAGTGAAGACTTAGAACGACAGTGGCAAGATATATTAAATGAATATAGAGACTTTATGCCTCTAAATCAAACGGATAGTTGGCGAGACATCATTAGTGATGGTTCTATCTTTTCACCTACAGACTGGTTAAGTGGCATAACAGCTTTTTTTTAAATGAATGGGTTGTGAATGGTAAGACGTTAGGAATGTTGATCTTCTTAACTTTGTTAAGTGTCTTTCTTAAAGTATTAATCCATTCTTTTGAAAATCAATCGGTGGCTAAAGTGAGTTATCTCGTAATCTTTGGTGTGTTAATGACAATTGCGGTAGCTAGTTTTCATCAAGCTGTTACGTATACAGTTGATGCGATAGAAGCAATGAGCCATTTTATGTTATCGTTACTACCTTTATTTTTAAGTATGATGGCAGCGTTCGGTAATATTGCAACAGTCGCCTTTTTTAATCCTTTTATTTTATTTTTTACACAAGTTAGTGGTTTCTTTGTTTCTGCGATTATAGTGCCGTTATTTTTCTTGTCTGCTATTTTGCACATCGCAAGTGAAGTGAATGAAGAATATAACGTATCACAGCTTGCAAATTTGTTAAGACAAGTAGCTTTTATATTAATGGGTGGTTTTTTAACAGTTTTCTTAACTGTCATGTCTCTACAAGGTGCTAACACAGCAGTAGCGGATGGTGTTGCGGTAAGAGCTGCAAAGTTTGTTACGAGTAATTTCATTCCGGTAATTGGAAGAATGTTTACTGAGGCAACAGACACAGTGTTATCGGCATCTCTATTAATTAAAAATGGTGTAGGCTTAGCCGGGATTGTTGTCATATTAATCATTACGTTGTTTCCCGTTTTAAAGGTACTCGTTTTAGGATTAATTTTCCGTGTATCTGCTGCATTGTTACAGCCTGTAGCCGATGGACCTATTGTCAATATGATTGACTGGATGGGAAAGCACATTTTATATATTATGTTAGCTTTGTTAATGGTTTCGATCATGTTTTTCTTCTCTTTAGTCATGCTTGTCATTATCGGTAACATGTCACTCATGATCAGATAGATTTATAACCCTTGAAATAAATTCTGTTTCAAGGGGTTTATATTTCTGAACTTATACGTAATAAATAAGGACAACCCTTTCATATAATGTAATACGAATTCTATTAGTCGTTGTAAGGGAGGGAAATTATGTCCTTTTTAATAGATTGGATCTCGCAAATTGTTCTATTTATCTTTTTAGCAACTCTTATATCTCTCCTAATTCCTAAAACCTCTCATGAGAAAGTAATCAAAGTTGTCTTCGGAATGATT
Source organism: Alkalibacillus haloalkaliphilus C5 (assembly GCF_000269905.1). Taxonomy (GTDB): domain Bacteria; phylum Bacillota; class Bacilli; order Bacillales; family Alkalibacillaceae; genus Alkalibacillus; species Alkalibacillus haloalkaliphilus_A. The sequence continues at coordinate 1,852 of NZ_AKIF01000185.1, read as the reverse complement.
ATATTTCTATTATTTTTACACCCTTTATCAGCGTTGTTTCAAGTCAATCCAGAGACGATTATGTCAGAATTTGACCTACCAGAGCTATCTATTACACCAGAGGAAATGGAGATTGAAATTTCTAATAAAAAAAGTGAAATACAAGCCTCATCTGATGCATATATATTAGAACAGTTAGAGCAAAGTATTAAATCTTCAGTAGAAGAGGAGTTGATCCAACAATATGATATAGCTATTCAAGAAGTTTTCGTACAATTAGATGACTCAAATGATGGTCAAGAATTAGATGAAATTATTGAACAAGTGACGTTTCATCTAACAGAGGGGAACGTTGTTCAGGAGGTGGAAGTCATTCAAATACCTGCTGAACAGTCTGAAGATGGAGAGGACTTAGATCAAATTAAGCGGACAATTTCCTCCTTCTTAGGTTTACCTGTCGACTCAATTATTATCGAGTGGGAAGGAGAATAACCAGATGAATTTAAAGTCTTTATTTCGACTAAAAGATGACACAGACCGTCCTACTAAACGTTCTTATATTTTAGTTATAGGGTTAGTTGGTCTGATGTTCCTAATTGTTTCTAATATTTTTACTGGACAAACTGATGAGCAAGAACCTTCGTTTGATGAAGAGCAAGAAGTGTTTTTAGGAAATGGAGAAAATGAACAAGCCTCAGCAGGGGATCACGATATTGCTGGCATACAAGAAGCGATGCAAGATGAATTAGCAAGAGCACTTGAAGCAATCTATGGTGTCTCGAACGTAGAAGTAACTTTACAGCTTGACTCATCTTCTCTACATGTCTATGAAAAAAATACAATCACAGGTTACCAATCGACCGATGAAACCGATCAAAGTGGAGGTACTAGACAGGTAGAGGATGAAACAATCGAAGAGCAAACAGTTCTATATCGAGACAACAACAGTGAACAACCGTTATTAATACAAACGGAAAGCCCTGCTGTTCGAGGAGTATTAATAGTTGCGGAGGGGGTCGATCAAATTCAAGTCAAACAAATGGTAATTGATTCAGTATCAAGATTATTAGATGTATCAACACATCGCATAGCTGTGATGCCAAAAGGTGAGGAGGAATAGTATGGTATTAAGGAAACAAACAGTTTGGTTAATTACGATGTTAAGTTTACTAATTGTATTGAGTGTGTATTATATGATGTCTCCAGGAGGTGAGCAAGTTGCTCTAATACCTGATCAGGACGAAGAGCAGACAGAGGAAAACTTAGATGGTGATGACGGTGCAGCAGGTGATGATGAAGCACCAGGAGATGATGCGACTGAACCAGAAGAAGGCACTGAAGATGGTGAGGCAGGAGAAACATCAGGTCTAGGCGTTGACTTAAATATGGACGAGTTATCAGCGGATGAGTTATTTACAACGATTCGTTTAGAGACAGAAGATGCAAGAAGTGAATTGAGAGAGCAATTATCTTCTATTGTAGCTTCTGCTTCAGCTACTACTGATGAGAAAAATGAAGCAATGGAAGAAATGTATGCTTTACAAACAGTTGCTCAAAAAGAATCAATTCTTGAGCAGATGATCCAGCAAGAAAAGGAATTCCGTGACGTACTGGTTCGCCACGATGAAGATGTTGTCAACATTACAGTAATTACAACGGATCTATCACCAACGGATGCGAATCACCTTATGCAAATGGCACGTGATGAGTTCGGTGATTATGAAGTGACTGTAAGAGTTCAAGAAGATGAAGCATAATCAAAGAGGTTGGGACAGAACTAATTATTAATACACAAACCCGAACGAAATCATATTTGACTTCGTTCGGGTTTGATTTTTAATTACCGCTTCATCAAAACGCTCCGCTTTTATCC
>NZ_AKIF01000184.1 GCF_000269905.1 Alkalibacillus haloalkaliphilus C5 | reverse complement strand
TTATTACGAGTTAATTTAATTTAGTTTATATAACGCACTCATTTTACATGAAAGGAAGGTTCATACCACCTTTTTTCCCTTTCTTTTGATTCGTCATCTGTTTCATCATTTTCTTCATTTCTTCAAATTGTTTTAAAAGTCGATTTACTTGCGCAACTGATGTACCTGAACCTTTTGCAATACGTTTTTTACGGCTAGCATTAATGACACTTGGATCGACACGCTCTGTCTTTGTCATCGATTGAATAATTGCTTCTATATGCGTCAGTTGCTTATCATCAACCTGGAGATTTTTCATGCCTTTCATTTTGTTAGCACCAGGCATCATATTAATTAACTCATCTAATGGTCCCATGCTTTTCACTTGTTCCATTTGTTCTAAGAAATCCTCAAAAGTAAAAGACATGGATCGCATTTTACTTTGCATTTCTTTTGCTTTCTTCTCATCAACTTCTGTTTCTGCTTTCTCAATTAAACTAAATACATCACCCATACCTAATATTCTTGAAGCCATACGATCTGGGTGGAATGCTTCTAGTTGATCTAGCTTTTCACCCATACCAGCAAACTTAATCGGCTTACCTGTAACAGCTCTAATTGATAAAGCTGCACCACCACGTGTGTCACCATCTAGTTTCGTTAGAACGACACCACTAATATCAAGCTGGTCATCAAAGCTATCGGCAACAGTGACTGCATCTTGACCTGTCATCGAGTCAACAACTAAGAAAATTTCATCTGGTGAAGTATTTTCTTTAATTTGGGTTAACTCACCCATTAAGTCTTCATCAATGTGCAAACGACCTGCCGTATCAATTAAGACGTAATCATGATGTTCTTCTTTCGCTTTAGCGATTGCTTCATTAGCAATTTCAACTGGGTTGGCATCCGTTCCTTTAGAATAAACAGGCATCTCAAGCTGCTCACCTAAAGTTTCTAACTGATCGATCGCTGCTGGACGATAGACGTCTGCTGCAACTAACAATGGATTACGGTTAAATTTCTTTCGTAAATGGTTAGCTAGTTTACCAGCCGTCGTTGTTTTACCAGCACCTTGTAAACCGACCATCATAATAACCGTCGGCGGTTTATTCGCTACAGCGATCTTACTTTGCTCACCACCCATTAACTCAGTGAGCTCTTCTTTTACAACTTTAATAACTTGTTGGCCTGGTGTTAAGCTCTCCATCACTTCTTGACCAACAGCACGTTCTTTAATGCGTTTAATTAAGTCTTTTACAACTTTATAGTTCACGTCAGCTTCTAATAATGCTAACCGCACTTCTCTAGTCATTTCTTTTACATCAGCTTCAGTGACCTTACCTTTACCGGTAATCTTTTTGATCGTACCTTGTAAACGGTCGGCTAATCCTTCAAATGCCATAATGGACTGTCCCCCTACTCTAGGTTTTCCAACTGTTCTAATAAAGTCTCAACATCTTCTAATTGACGTTGTGACAGTTTACCCTTCATTTCTTGAATAATTTCATTGCGTTTTTCAAAACGTTCATAGAGTCCTAGCTGAGCTTCATACTCCTCTAGCATAGACTCTGTACGTCTAATGTTATCATAAACGGCTTGGCGACTAACATCATAAGTTTCGGAAATTTCACCTAAAGAATAATCTTCTAAGTAATATAATTCCATATAGTTTCTTTGTTTGCCTGTTAAAAGCTGTTGATAAAAATCAAACAAATAATTAATTCGCGTCGTTTTTTCAAGCATAACCCACACTCCTAAGTGCTTTGAACAACAAGTTTATTATTATTTTTCTTCTTGTTCAACTCGTGTCATTAAATCTCCAAATAAGCCGTAAACGAATTGATGTGCATTGAACGGTTGTAAGTCAGTAATTTGTTCACCTAATCCAACATACTTAACTGGAATGTTCATTTCGTTACGAATTGCTAACACAATACCGCCACGCGCTGTACCATCAAGCTTCGTTAAGACAATTCCAGAAACGTCTGTTGCTTCTTTAAATGTTTTCGCTTGGCTTATTGCATTTTGACCTGTTGTAGCATCTAGTACAAGTAATGTTTCGTGAGGTGCTTCTGGAATTTCTCGTTCGATTACTTTGCGTACTTTTGATAGCTCTTTCATCAAGTTCACTTTATTTTGCAGGCGACCTGCCGTATCACAAAGTAAGACGTCAGCTCCTCTTGATCTAGCCGCTTGAATACCATCATAAATAACCGCCGCTGGGTCACTTCCTTCGTTATGTTTAATGACATCAACGCCTGCTCGTTCACCCCAAACATCAAGTTGGTCAATCGCACCTGCTCTAAATGTGTCACCAGCTGCTAAGACAACATTTTTGCCTTCTTGTTTTAATTGATAAGCTAGTTTACCAATTGACGTCGTTTTACCGGCTCCGTTTACTCCGACGATTAAAATGACAGAAAGACCACCTTTTTGTATGTTTAATGCTTCGATTTTTTCTTCGTCATCATCACCATAGTAAATTTCAACTAATTTCTCAGAAATGACTTCTTTTACTTCTTCAGTATCTTGAATGTTACGGCGTTTAACTTCCATTTCTAGTTCTTCAATAAGCTCCATTACTGTTTCAACACCGACATCTGCAGAAATTAAAATTTCTTCAAGTTCTTCAAAAAATTCTTCGTCAACTTTACGGTATTTTGCGACTAAATCATTTACCTTTGTTGTAAAGGAGTCTCGCGTCTTCGTAAGCCCGTCTTTAAATTTATCTGTTACTTGATCTGTTTGTTTACTTACTTTATTTTTTAATTTTTTAAAGAAACTCATTTCAGTACTTCCTTTCTATGAAATGCTAAATTTAATTGTATATCATTTCTTCTGTTTCTTCTAACTTTACTGATACCATCTTGGAAACACCAGACTCTTGCATCGTTACACCGTATAAAACATCTGCATGTTCCATCGTACCTTTACGGTGAGTAATGACGATAAATTGTGTTTGTGCAGAAAACTGTTTTAAATAGCCTGCAAAACGTACAACATTGGCTTCATCCAATGCAGCTTCTACTTCGTCTAACACACAGAATGGTACTGGGCGAACACGTAAAATAGCAAATAATAAGGCGATTGCGGTAAGTGCTCTTTCCCCACCTGAAAGCAAACCTAACTGTTGCAGTTTCTTACCTGGTGGTTGGGCGATAATATCAACACCTGTTTCTAATAAATCATCAGGGTTTGTCAGTTTTAATTCTGCATGACCGCCACCGAATAGTTCTTTGAACACTTTTTCGAATTCTTCTTGGATTTTAAAGAACGTTTCACTGAATTTACGAACCATTTCTTCGTCCATTTCACCGATAATCGAGTGAAGCGTCTCTTTTGCTTCTAATAAGTCATCACGTTGGTCTGTTAAGAAAGCATAACGCTCTTGTACACGCTCATACTCTTCGATTGATCCGATGTTAACATGACCTAATGATTTAATTTGTTGTTTTGTTTGAGCGACTTGTTGCTTCGCTTGTTCAATGTCTTCTGCAGGACCATGTACTTGTTTAGCGCGCTCAAATGTCATTGCATACTCATCACTTAGCTGTTGTAGCCTATTTTCTAAATCAACATCTAAACGATTCGCTTGAACTTCGTATTTTTGTAATTGACTACTTTTCTCTTCATACAGTCTATTTTTCTCTTTAACTTCACGTTCTAGATCTTCTTGAAGTTGCATTTCTTGTTCACGTTTTTCACGTGCTTCTTCTAGTTGGCTGTTAACCCTGACTAATTGATTGCGATGGTTTTGTAATGTTTCAGTTAGCCCTTCAACCGTATGCGCTTTTTCATGAGATTCTTTTAAGTCTTTAAGTTCTTTTTCGATTTGTGTTTTCGTCTCAACTTCTTCTTCTAAATCAGCTTTTAGTTGATTGACACGCTCTTCTTGATTACGAACATCACTATCTTGTTCTGCCAACCGTATTTGTAAGTGATTTAATTGCTCTTGTTGTTCATCTTGTTCAGCTTTATAAGATGATTGGTTTTCAGTTAAGTTATCAATTTTCTGTTTTAGTTCGTTAGATTTATTGCTTTGTTCTACTAATGTCGATTCGAGTTTAGTCAATTGCTGTTTTAAGTTTTGGCGATCTTGTTCAAACTGCTGGTTTTCCTGGTCATAGACTTCTAGTTGCTTATTCATATTCGAAAGTTGTATTTCAGCACTTTGAAGCTTTTGGTTTACTTCTTGATATGACGATTGAACTTGATTTAGTTCTTGCTCTTTGTCAGTAAGTTGTCCTTTAAGGTGATCTAACTGTGAACGTTTCTGTTTTAATTCTTCTTGGAATGTTTCTGTTTTGCTTTCGTAGTTAGTTAGCTTTTCTTTTATATCGTCTAACTCTTGTTCACGTGTAAATAAAGAAACTTGATTACTATTTTTCTTAGCTCCTCCACTCATTGAACCGCCTGGGTTAACGACATCACCATCTAGCGTTACAATTCTATAGCGATGGTTAATTTGTTTAGCAACCGCGTTTGCTTCTTTTAATGATTGCGTCACAATCACATTACCAAGTAAATTTTCAGCAATCTCTCGATAAGACTCATCAAAGTTAACTAACTGTGATGCCACTCCAATAAAACCTTCAGCATTTTGAATCGTTCTTTGGATTCGCCCATCTATAAGTCTGGATTTCATCGTCGATTGTGGTAACAATGTAGCTCGTCCACTTTTAGATTGCTTTAAGTATTGAATAGCATCTCTTGCATCTTTTTCTGTTGAGACGACGATATGTTGCGCTTGAGCGCCTAAAGCTGTTTCCATTGCTGTTACGTAATCCTGTGGTACTTGGATTAGTTGTGCAACTGCTCCGTGAACGTCATTTAATTGACCACGCTCTTTAGCTTGTAAGATCGCTTTAACACCATAATAGAAGCCACTATATGACTCT
>NZ_AKIF01000183.1 GCF_000269905.1 Alkalibacillus haloalkaliphilus C5 | reverse complement strand
AAAGAAAAGCTATTAAACAAGCGACCATCAACTCATGTTCAGTTGCTTGTCCTTGTAAGTAATAAATAAATACAATTGCCATTAGAAATAGAGGAGCAACTAATGCTGTTACAATTACATTAAAATTAGAACTTTTAGAGGACGAATGTCGTGTCCGTTTGAGATTCCCCATACGCTTATTCCCCAGTACTAAATAATTTACTCTTCGTAAGCATCAATAATGCGTTGTACTAATGGGTGTCTTACAACATCAGACCCCTTAAGGTAATTGAATGATATGCCTCTTACTTTGTCTAACTTCTCTTCAGTCACTTTAAGGCCTGACTTTACACCTTTAGGTAAGTCTATTTGTGTTATATCACCTGTAACAACCATTTTTGACCCAAAACCTAATCTTGTTAAGAACATTTTAATTTGTTCTGGTGTAGTATTTTGCGCTTCATCTAAAATGACAAAAGCATCATCTAATGTTCGACCACGCATATAGGCTAATGGTGCAATCTCTATTGTACCTCGTTCCATTAATCTTGCAGTATGTTCAGCACCAATCACATCATGTAATGCATCATAAAGTGGACGTAAATACGGATCTACCTTCTCCTTAAGGTCTCCTGGTAAAAACCCTAAACTTTCACCAGCTTCAACCGCAGGGCGAGTTAAAATTAAACGTTTCACTTCACCATTTCTTAAAGCTTTTGCTGCCATTACTACAGCTAAATATGTTTTGCCTGTTCCGGCAGGTCCGACTCCGAACACCAGGTCATTTGCTTTAATTGCAGCAACATAATCGCGTTGTCCTAAAGTTTTAACTCTTATTGGCTTACCATTTTGGTTTTTCGTAATCTCATCTTCAAACAATGTCTCAAACTGTTCTAATTTATCTGTTCTAGCTAACTCAATACCATATACAATATCGCGTTCAGTAACCGTAATACCTTTTTTAATCACTTTCAATACTTTTTGTAGTAGTTCATGGACTAACTCAATATCTTCTTGTTTACCTTCTATTTTAATTTGTCCACCACGTGTAATAATTTTAACGGGCAAAAATTCTTCAATTTGTCTAATGTGACGATCATTTGTTCCAAACAAGTTTAACGTATCATTGTGATCTTCAAGATGTAAATTAATTGTTTGTTTTCCTGCTTGCATAAATCAATCTCCTTGGTCGATTATTTGTTCTTCAGTAATATCTTCTAAAACTTTAACAAACATTTCTAATTTAACTTTATCACTGTACCTTTCCTCGTGCAAAACTTTTTGATATGTGACGTCAACAGATTGACCTAGTTGCCTTTTTAACTGCTCTTCTACAGCTTGGTGAATATGATTATCTAAGTCTACTTCACTAATCGCCTCTTCTTCAGTATAAAAATAATGTTCATGGAAGCTAATAGGTAACTCCCAATTCAGAAAATAAATTGGACGGTCTTGTGATAATAGCAAACGACGGTCTCCAGCCCCTCTTGGCATCCATTCAAATGAATTAAACAGTGATACAGAATAACGCTTTGTTGCATCGGGTGTTAAAGCGAGTAAGTATTGGGAAAAATCAACTTCTACATTTACTTCATACCATACTTCAGCAATAACTTCACCTTCAGCATATGTTAGTACTTCGCCATCCTCATCTAATTCTCCTGTAACTAATACATCACCTTTTTCGACAAAATCATTAATTTGAACGACTGGTCGTCCATTAACAATAAACATTGAATCAACTGTACCAGCTTTACTCGCTACTAAGTTAGTCGGATCACGATTAACATTTTGTTCCATCGTTTCCGATTCCTCAATTAAGATATTATAAGAACTGCCACTTTTGCTAATTCCAACATACGAAACTTCATCTATACTATTCATGATTTCTCTTTCTATTGTACTAATGTCCTCCATATTTTGAACCCAATTGCCTTCTTTTAATCCTAATGTATCTAACAACTGGTTAACTTCGTAACGAGTCTCTGGACTTCCACCTTCCACTGTAATGTTCCAAACAACATTTGATAATAATAAAATAAATAAAAACGACAACACAACACCAATTAGAGGTGGCAACCATTTCTTGCGTTTACTATACATTGTTGGAATACCTGAACGGTCGTTAAACTTTAATTTACAACCGTATTGCTTTCTCGTCGCTTTTAAATAAGGTATAGCTAAATAATCAACATTCATCTTAACTATTTGATCATCTATCCTCTTAATCTGTTCGACCTTAACTCCATCTTCAATCAAATTATTAAGAAATGATTCAACTTGTCCACCTTTTACCACAACTTCAACATTTCCCCGATAAGACAATTTCTTAATGGAAAGCTCCCCCTCTCTTATGTACTACTCTCCCAACTAACATTGTCAATTACACCTTCAATTACGATCTCTTCAGCAAGTAGATTTTTAATGACGAGTTGTTTACCTTGAATGATAATTTTCCCTTGATCTTGCTTCACTGTAATTGTTGTTTCATCAAAACTTAATAGTCCTTTATGGTTTTCAATATATAAATGTATGTTGCCAATCATTGTCACTCGTGGGTAATCATATATAACGTCCTTCGGTAACATGCCATAGTTAGTTAACCAACGACTAAATTTACTTGGGATGTGCTTCATTTATTTACCCCCTATCAAGACCAATGTATGAAAAAAACACAGGATGTATACTACATCCTGTGTTTAAAAAAGAAATTATATTGTACGTTGTTTTTTCGATTTTGGTTTACCAAGGACTTCCGCCATAATAACGCTTTCGACAATCCTTTTACGTGTAATATTTTGGTGAACAGAGACTCTAGAAATTGATGAACGATCATCTTCTGCAATAGAACCTTGCTTAATGGCATCCATACCACCAATTGCTTCACTTTGGATCGAATCTTGAGTTTCATTTGCAACTTTTTCAAGACGATCTTTTGAATCTTGCATCGCTTCATACCAACTTGAAGCCTTCTCTGAGATATCATCCATTTTTTCTTGAGCTTTATCTTGAACAGTTTCTTTAGCTTGCTCAAGCTGCTCGCGTTGTTCACGATTAGGCATTTGTGGTCTTTGGCTCTGATCACCAAAAACCGGTCGCTCGCGTCGGTCACCTTGCTTTTGTTCCTTCTGGAAAATACTAAGCAAACCGACAATTAATGCAATGATTATAAATATGTTACCTACTATTACTTCAAACAAATTAGCCATAATAATCAGCTCTCCTCAGTAGGTAGATTATTTCTTGTCTTCATGTTCGTCATTTTCATGCTTACTTAACTTACCAATCATTTCACGCATGTCAGTGTCTGCTAATACGTTTTTATAATTAACGTAATCCATAACACCCATATTACCATTGCGCAGTGCTTCAGCTAATGCTTGTGGTACTTGAGCTTCTGCTTCAACTACTTTAGCTTGCATTTCTTGTACTTTGGCAATATTTTCTTGTTCACGAGCTACTGCCATTGCACGACGCTCTTCTGCTTTTGCTTGTGCAATGTTTTTATCTGCTTCTGCTTGGTCTGTCTGTAAAATTGCACCGATGTTCTTACCAATATCAATATCAGCAATATCAATTGATAGAATTTCGAATGCTGTACCAGCATCTAAACCTTTAGATAATACGTTTTGAGAAATAATATCTGGGTTTTCTAGTACTTTATTGTGACTTTCTGAAGAACCGATTGTACTTACAATACCTTCACCAACACGAGCGATTACAGTATCTTCACCTGCACCACCAACTAAGCGGTCGATATTAGCACGTACAGTAATACGCGATTTAGCTTTAATTTCAATCCCGTCCATTGCAACACCTGCGATAAATGGCGTTTCAATTACTTTCGGGTTAACACTCATTTGAACAGCTTCTAATACATCACGACCTGCTAAGTCAATCGCAGCACAACGTTCGAAACTTAACTCAATGTTTGCACGCTGAGCAGCAATTAGTGCATTTACAACGCGGTCAACATTACCACCTGCTAAGTAGTGGCTTTCTAATTGGTTTGTATTAACAGCTAATCCCGCTTTATGTGCTTTAATTAGCGGGTTAATAACCATTTTCGGTACAACTCGACGTAAACGCATACCTACTAATGTAAAGATACTAATACGTACACCAGCAGCTAAGGCACTAATCCATAGCATAACTGGTACGAATGTGAATAGGATTGCTATACCAATAACTAATACAGCAACAATTATAAGTGGAAACAGATCTGTTAATTCCATATTTACTCCTCCTAATTTTCTTCTTTATTAATCAATTCTCGAACGACAATCCGAGAACCTTCTACCTTCACAATCTTAACGGCTTGATTCCGGTCTATAAAACCGCCTTCTGAAACAACATCTAACCTCTCATCTCCAAAAAGTGCAGTTCCCGATGGTCTTAAGAAAGTTAGCGCTTGACCTTCCATCCCCACTAACTCTCGACGGTTTTCATTAGATACATAACCTAATTCATTACTCGTTTGGTCCTTTAGTACTAAATACTTAAATAAACCACGGTTTGTATCCAATTTCTTAAATAGGAAAAATGCCAATACAAATGCTAACAATAATGAAATGCCAATACTTAATGCCATATGCCCCATATCTGCACCAGATACGAGCATAGCCCCTAATATGGCTCCACCACCAATAATACCAAAAACACCACTTGGGAAGAATATTTCGAGTATAATGAGCACTAAGCCTGTAAGCAATAAGATCATCGCTTCATGCCCAGCAAAACCTGCGATTAAATGTCCATAAAAGAAAAGAATTAATGACGATACTCCCATAATACCAGGAATTCCAAAACCTGGCGAGTATAATTCTACAATAAGTCCTAGACTTGCAATAGATAATAATATCGGTATTACAATCGGACTTGTGACAAACCTTGCAATATTTTCGGATAGTGTAGGTTGTGTCTCTACTACATGTGCATTTTCATATCCAAGGTGCTCCAACACTTCATCTCTAC
>NZ_AKIF01000182.1 GCF_000269905.1 Alkalibacillus haloalkaliphilus C5 | reverse complement strand
CCTTGGCAGTCTCAGCACATAGAGAAGAGAATATTAATTCAGAAGTTAATTTTAATAACTTAGTAGAAAGCCTTAATGCGATTGCTGAAGAATTTAAGCTTCCTGTCATTGTCAGTACACACCCAAGAACTCGTAATATGATTGAAGAAAAAGGTGCAAAATTTAACCCATTAATTCAAACAATAAAACCTTTAGGCTTTAATGATTACGTTAAATTGCAAAAAACATCCCGAGCTGTTTTGAGTGATAGTGGTACTATTAGTGAAGAGTCATCAATCTTAGACTTTAGGGCACTAAATATCCGTGAAGCGCATGAGAGACCAGAGGCTATGGAAGAAGCAGCTGCAATGATGGTTGGCCTAAAGAAGGACAGAATACTTCAAGGATTGAAAGTATTAGAAACTCAAGATGATGATACATTGCAGTTAGTGTCTGATTACAGTATGCCGAATGTATCGGAGAAGATTTTAAGAATAATTATTTCATATAAGGGTTATGTTGATAGAGTAGTCTGGAGAGGGTAACATGAAAAAGACCAAAATACTTATAATGACAGGACATTATTTGCCTAGTGTTAAGGCTGGTGGACCGGTTCAATCTATTAAAAATTTGGTTGATAATTTATCAGACTCATATGAGTTTTATATTTTAACATCTGATAGGGATATTGGTGATAGTCAATCTTTCCAAAATATTGATACAGAATCTTGGCAGGATGTAGGTAATGCTAAAGTATATTATGTGAACCCTTCAAAGTTGGGGTTTGCAAATTTAAGGTATATTCTAGGTACAGTTGATTTTGATATATTATATATAAATAGTTTTTTCTCGTTTAAATTTAGTATAATGCCACTAATATTAAAAAAATTATCGCTACTTGGTTGTAATCAAATAGTACTGGCTCCGAGAGGCGAATTTTCTCCTGGGGCATTAAAATTTAAAAAAATTAAGAAAAAAATATATTTTTTTCTCGCAAAAGCAATTAGGCTATATAAAGGTGTAAAATGGCATGCAACTGCTCAGAGGGAAAAGAAGGATATTGAATATTTTTTACTAACCATAAGAAAAATAATTGTTGCAGAGAACATGACAAATGATACTAACAATTTAGAATATCAAAAACCCATCTCCAAAAATAAAAATGAACTAAAAATAGTGTTCGTCTCAAGAATACACCCAAAGAAAAACTTATTACAAGCTCTAGACTTAATTAGTCAAATTAATAGATACAAAATAACTTTTAATATTTACGGCCCAATAGAAGACCAAGAATACTGGTCTATGTGTGAGACGAAAATCAAGGGATTACCAACTAATGTTAAAGTAAATTACTTCGGTTCGATAAGCCATAATGAAGTTCATGATGTCTTTAAACGCCACCATGTGTTTTTATTCCCAACATTTGGGGAGAACTATGGCCACGTTATTTCAGAAGCCTTTTTAGGTGCTTGTCCAGTAATAGTAAGTGATCAAACTCCATGGAGGAACTTGGAACTTTCTGGTGTGGGTTGGGATATTCCTTTAACAGAAGATCAAAAGTTCCTTGATGCTATAGAAGAAATTGCTATGAAGAGTAAAGAAGAGTATTTGCATATATCAAAGAAGGCATTTGAGTTTGGGATTCGAAAATCAGACATTGAAGGTAAAAAAATAAGTTATTTTGATTTGTTTAATAAACTGGATTAGGTGAATAGGATATGAAAAATAAAATAATATCCCTTAAATTTAAAGAAAATCTTTTCTTGGTCACTGTTTTCAAGTGTTGTTTTTGCGTTTAGCCAATGGTTCATTATCTCTATTATTGCAAAATTAGGTAGTGCAGAGATGGTTGGACAATACTCATTAGGTTTAGCTATAACAGCACCAATATTTTTGTTTTTATCAATGAAACTCAGAGCTGTACTAGCGACCACAATTGATGAGAGTTTTATAAATTATTTCTATGTAAGGTTGTTTAGTTCTATTTTAGCATTGTTTATTTCTATCTTAATAGGACTTATAAGTTTAGAGAAAGAATTATTTATTATTTTGGTATTAATATCCTTGGTGAAACTTGTTGAGTCAATTAGTGACATCACCTATGGAAAATTCCAGCAGATGGAAAATTTTAGGATTATAGCATTATCGAAGATTGCAAGAGCTCTCTCTTCTATCTTAGCTTTTGCTTTATTTATGTTTTTATTCTCGGATTTAGTACTATCACTAACAGCACAATTAGTATTTTGGGTAATTGTTTTGCTATTTTATGATTTGTCCAAAATTGATCTAAAAAGTGACCTGTTAAGAAGAAAGATTTACCTTGGCGAAGTTAAAACCATAGTTATATTGTCTATACCATTAGGCATAGCTGTATCATTAGATTCTTTAAGTGTAAATATTCCACGTTACTTTATATCCTATTTAGAAGGTGAATACAAACTAGGTATATACGTAGGTATAACTTATTTTATATTAATAGGGCAGATAGTTGTAACAGCATTATCACAAGTATTAATTCCTAGATTCGCCAATCTATATAGAGATAATGAATTTAAACAGATTAATAGTTTATTAAATAGGTTTATAATTCTATCATGTCTTATAGGTTTAGTTGGAGTAATTATCAGTTATTTGCTGGGTGATTATATATTAGTTAAGATGTACAGTGAAGAATATAGTGGGTACTCAAATGTTCTTGTAGTAACCATGATTGCTGGAACCATCTGGTATACTTCAGGCTTTCTCAATGCGGTGATATTGGGAATGAGAAAGTTTAAAATACAAGTACCTATATTTTAGTAACAATAATCGTTACGATGATACTTTCTCCGATTTTAATTAGCCAATACGGAATTCTAGGTGCTACATATACCTTGGCATTTGGTTACTTGTGTAGACTTGTAGTCTCTTACATATTCTTCAAAAGAATTATAAAAGAATAGTTGGTGTTAAGATTGTACATTTTAATGGGTTTAATATTGTTATTTGTTTTTTTGAGTCCCTTATTTCTTTTTAAAAGTAAGAAAGTTGATTTATTTAACCCTCTAGTTATTAATGCTATCTTTCATATTCTTACTGTTTCAACATACTTTATAATTTTTCAGTTTAATAAAGGTATTCTTGGAACAGAATTAATTAATTTGTTAGAAGATGTTGATAGAGTTTTTGTCAAGTATTTCTTCTTACAAATAATTGGTTACTATCTAATCGTATTAGGTATTAATAACAATTTCTCTAAAAAAATTGTAAAAAAATTTCCAAACTTTAATTACAATGATACGCTAACGAGATACTACTTGGTAATTATTATTTCATTTTCTATCGGGTTTATATCATATATTATTGTTGTTTCTCAAATTGGTGGATTATCTTACCTTTTAGATAATATACAAAGAAGAACTTCGTTAACTGCTGGGATGGGTTATCAAACAATCTTTATACAATTCATGACTTTTGGAGTATTATTATTAATTTATACAACTCGCTTCAAAAGCTCGTTCTTAAAGATGTTTGTTATACTAATTCTTTTTAGTGTTATAGTTCTATTAGAATCAACTTTTGGTGGGAGAAAAGATACCGTTTATTTAGTATTCTTCGGCTTATTAATTTATCATTACTCAAAGAATAAGGTGAAAATTTTAAGCATACGTACTGTAGTAATCGTGTCTATAGTTATTATTTATTTTTTGTTGATGCCTGTTTTTAGAACAGATGGAGCATTTGAACATTATAGTAATAATCCTAATGATTTAATTGCAGATGCCTTTGAACAACCAATTAACCAAGTAAATAGCTTTAGTTATACTAGACATCATTTATTGGTTCTAGATGAGTTTGATATATCTGATATTTGGCTTGGAAAAAGTTATTTAGACTTAATTTATTCTCCAATACCCAGGACTTTATATGAAGATAAACCTCCAATAGATGATGGTGTTTACCTAAGGTCTATTGTTTTAGGCTATGAGGTAGAACCTAATATGGCGTTCACAGATTTATTTCGATCATCATGCCACCTGAAAGTTTTGGGGCATTATATATGAACTTTTGGTTGCCAGGTTTATTTATTGGAATGTATATTCTTGGTGTAATATACAGAACCTTATATGAGTACATGATAAAATCGAATTACGACTTCTTTTCAATTCTATTATATGGCCATGTAATAATAAACTTTGAATTAAGTAATTTGAGAATTGTACAGTTTCTCAGTTTTTTCAGTATACTTCTACTATTTAGTTTACTATTTTTAAGGCCTAACAAAAATAAATAACTAAGGACAGTTTATGGTAAGTTAACAATTAGTATAACACGTGGAGGTTACAAGGAATCTATATGAAAATCACAATTGCAGGCACAGGCTACGTAGGACTCTCCAACGCAGTCCTACTAGCCCAACATAATGAAGTAATCGCATTAGATATCATGCAAGATAAAGTTGATCTAATTAATAACAAACAATCTCCAATAGTGGACTCGGAGATTGAAGAGTTTTTAGCAACTAAGGAATTAAATTTAACAGCAACAACAGATAACGTACAAGCATTTAAAGATGCTGAGTATGTTGTCATTTCAACACCGACGAACTATGATCCAGAGCGGAACTATTTTGATACAAGCTCAGTCGAAACCGTCATAGAGAATGTTTTGGACATTAATTCAGACGCAACCATGGTGATCAAATCAACAATTCCTGTTGGTTATACAGAAGAGTTAAGGAAGAAGTATAATACTGAGAATATTATCTTCTCACCTGAATTCTTAAGAGAAGGAAAAGCGTTATTTGACAACTTACACCCTTCCCGTATTATCGTTGGAGAGCAATCAGAACGTGCCGAAACGTTTGCTAATCTATTAGCTGAAGGTGCCATTAAAGAAGATATTCCAACGTTATTTACAAATTCAACAGAAGCAGAAGCTATTAAACTATTTGCCAATACTTATTTAGCGATGCGCGTGTCGTTCTTTAATGAGTTAGACAGCTATACAGAGATCAATGAATTAGATAC